>JAPUIV010000269.1 GCA_027296665.1 Acidobacteriota bacterium
CCCCATGTTCAGGGTCATCCGTTCGGCGCCGTCCTCCACCCGGTCCCCTGGCCCTTTGTCCGCCATTTCGCGATTCCTTAACCCTCGACGGGAAAATCCTTCCGGAGGGGAAAGCCATCGAAGTCCTCCGGCATCAGGATCCGGCGAAGGTCCGGATGCCCCTCGAACCGGATTCCCACCATATCGAACGCTTCCCTCTCATGCCAATCGGCCCCGGACCAGATCCCGGTGACCGACGGGACCGATTCCCCCTCTCCCGCCCAGGCCTTCAATCGCAGGCGTCTTTTACCGGAAAAACAGTAAAGATGGTAGACCACGGCGTACGGCAGGGGTCGATCGGGAAAATGGACACCGCAGAGATCGGTCAGAAAATCGAAGCGGAAGGCGGGGTCGTCGTGCAGGACCCGGCATAATTTCGGGACGTCCGCCGCGCGGATCTCGACCGTCTCTTCCCCGCGAAAGAAGCTCGCCCCGATCAGCAAACCGGGAAACCGTTCCTGGAGAAGATCGGTCGTCGGGGTCGGCCCCTCCAGGGCAGATTCCGTCACTTCCAATCCCAGTCGAGAGCCCCGCGACGCCAGAGATAGATATAGCCCAGGATCAAGATCATCAGAAAGATACCCATCTCCAGGAAACCGAACAGGCCCAGTCTTCGGAACAGGACGGCCCAGGGGTACAGGAACGCCACCTCGATGTCGAACAGAATGAAGATCATGGCAATGAGAAAAAACTGGACCGTGACCCGCTTCCTCGCGGTATCGAGGAGCGGCATGCCGCACTCATAGGGAGAAAGGTCTACCCGGCTGTTCCGCCTCCTTCCCAGGAAATGGGAGGCGATCAGGATTCCCGCGGCGATCGCCGCGGCAGCGAGAAGGTGTAAAAAAACCGGCAGGTACTCTTCCATGGAAGAACCCAACATCGCCGTAACTTGCTTTATTTCAAGTAAGTTAGAATGTGAAAAAAGAGGGGAATCCTACCATGGCGGCGGGGTGAAGTCAACAGAAACCGAGGTCTCAAGAGGAAGGTTACTCGCCGTCCCCTTCCTTTTCTTTTTCTCCTTCGTTGTCCTTATCCTTGTTGCCCTCTTCCAGGTTTTTCTTGTCCTTGTCGTAAAACTTTTCGAGGTTCTTCTGGTGCTCCTCATACGCCAGCTGATCTTCGCGGTACTTTTTCTCCGCCTCGGTGTCCAGCCGCTTCTGCTCGACATCCAGGTTCCGGTTGGTGATCTTGGCCTGCAAACGCGCGACCCCTTCCCTGCTGGCTCTCGACGATTTGAGAGCCTCGCCATCCTTGAACGCCTTCAGGGAGAGATCGAATTTTTTTTCTTTCTCCAGGACACTTCCGAGAACCTGGTAGGTCACCGAACTCATCGGATCACATAGGACCCCTTTTTTGAGAATCCCCTCGGCCTCCGGCAGGCGGTTCTGAGCCTGGTATACCTTGCCGATGTTGGTGTAGGCGAAACAGTACTTCGAATTGAGCTCGAGCACCTTTTCGAAGCTGATGAGTGAATCCCCGAACCGTTTCGCTCCAAACAGGGAGCGGGCAAGCAGGTTCTGGTACTTGAAGTTTTGCGCGTCCAGATGCACTAGCTGGCGGGAGTACATGACCGCTTCATTGTAGGCGCTGATTTTCGCGGGTTCGTTCCGGGTAGCCTGCGCCTTGCTGATGTAGGAACTGCCCAGGAAGAATAGAATGTTCTTGTTTTCACGCCGCAGTTCATTGGCCGCCTTGAGATTCTCTATGGCGTGATCGAAGTCTCCCAGGCTGTAATAACTGGTGCCGAGCTTGCTGAGGAGGGACAGGGAGGGAGGATTCGATTTCGCCTTCTCCATGTACTGCACCGCCTGAGCGTTGTTCCCGATTTTCACGTAATAGGTCCCGAGTGTAGTGTAAAGAATCTTCTTGTCCCGTTCGGACTCCGCCAGCCCCTGCCGTTCCTCGAGCAATTCGATCGCCTTCCGGTAATCGCCCTGGTCCGCCTGAAGCTTCGCCTGGCCCTGGTAGAAAATGAACTTATTGGGATCCAGTTCGATCGCCTTCTGGAAGTTGGGAACCGCCTCGGCGAATTTCTTCTGCTGGAGGGAGATCATCCCCAGCATGTACCATCCAAAGGAGTAGTTCGGGGCATACTCCACCTCTTCCCGGAACACGCGGGCCGCTTCCTCATAATTCTTTTGCCTGAAAAACTTGATCCCTTCCCGGTAATCGGCCCTGGCAACGGGAGCCGCCACAACCAGGAGGGACGCGATGATCAGGCCGGCCGGGATCCAGCGGCGACTCCTCTGCATGACGATTCTTCCTCCAAACATTTCGTCCACTCCAGGGCCGCCTCCATCGCCTCTGCCTAATCTTCCAGGTAAAACTTGACCACAACGGTGAAATAGACGTCAACTGCCTTGGCGCCCTGCAAGGCGGGCTTGTATCTCCATTGCTGCAAGGCCCGGATCGCCTCTTCGTCGAACCCGAACTTGGCTCCGGGGCTCTTGAGGACGGTGACACCACCCACGATTCCGTCCGCCTGGATCAACACCTGAAGGATGACGTCTCCCTCGATCTTGGCCTTCCTGGCGATATCGGGATAGTTCGGCTGGACGTAATGGATCCGCTCCGGATTGGTCACTCCGCCGACTCCCGCGAAAAGAATGCCGTCGGTGGAGGGAGGCGCCTCGGGGACCCCGATCAGGATCTCAGCGTCGAGAGGGATATCAATGATATCGGGATCCAGTTCCGGCTCGATGATCGGCTCCGGCTCGTCGGGGGTCTGATCTGGGATGGGAACCTTCTTGGTCAGGACCTTCTCCACCTTCGGTTTCTGGGGCCTCTGTTTTTGCGGTGGCGGTGGAGGCGTCCATCTGCGCACGTAGACAACCGTTTTTTTCGGTTTGGGCAACTGCGGCAGCCGAACCTGCGGAATGGTGATGCCGATGACCAGGAGATGGATGACGACCGCGAAGATGACGGCTCGCCGGATGGCCGGCTGGTCCGACTCGTGGAGGTAATGCGCAAACAGCAGATCCTGGGATCTCAGCATCTCCTGAGCGTTCTGTTCGAGGTTTTCCCCGGCCCCGGCAACCTGTTTTTCTTCCGCCATCGCCTTCCCGTCAGCCTCCCGCCGCGACCTCGAAAGGATTGTATCCAAAAAACTCGATATACTCCTGGATCTCCCGGTTCGTCGGGATCGCGATATTCTTGACCACGATCCCAATCTGGCTGCCCCTCTTCAATTCGTCGTAAACGGTGATCATGTCCTGGTAGGTGGCGTTCCCGTCGGTATGCAGGATCACCGGCTTGTCCGGCCAGTTCTCCAGTTTCGGTTTCAGGTAGGGGAGGATCTGGCTGATCTCCATCCGGCGGCCGTCCACCGAAATGCGCCCGCCCGGGTAGACCCGGATGTAGACCGCCTCCACCTTTTCCGGCGGGTTATCGTCCTCCTTGGGAAGCCGGAAATCGAGCCCCTTGGTGGCCGAGAAAACCGTCGTCACCATGAAGAAGATGAGAAGGAGAAAGGCGATGTCCGCCATCGAGGAAGTCGGAATTTCCGAAGTGGGAGGTCTTCCCTTGACTTTCATTGGCTCACCCCACCGTCCTCTGGCCGGTCAGCAGGATCACGTTTTCCGCATTGGCCCGCCGCAGCGTATCGACCACCTGGTCAATCAACTCGTACCGGACCTCCCTGTCGGCCTTGATAATGAAGGGGTGGGTCGAATCGGCGGAGGTGACCTCAAGGACATGATAGTACAGCTCGTTGATGTCGATCTCCTGGCTCGTATCCACGCCCCTGGTGAACTTGTAATGGATCCGCTCGATATTCGTGGCCGGGTCGGTGATCTTGGCGATGATCACCATCGCCGCCCCCTTGGGGGCCTCGGTCCTCTCGAAGGAGATCGGCAGGCGCACCGAGGTCTTATCGATGTCGAACACCGTGGAGACCATGAAAAAGATGAGGAGCAGGAAGGCGATGTCGGCCATCGACGCGGTGGGAATCACCGCCTGAATCTTTTTGGGGCCTCTCCATGCCATGGATTCAACTCTCCGATCCGGTGGATGTCAGCTTAAGTCAGCCTGCTGATCCGCTGGTCACCGCCGGCCGCTGGGCAAACCGCTCCGATTCCTGGAAGGTCTCGATCAGGATGTTGCTGCTGGTTTCCATCTCGCGAATGAAGGTGCTGATGTTCGTGGTGAAAAAGTTGTAGAACGATTGGGTGGGAATCGCCACGATCAGCCCGAAAGCGGTGGTCAGGAGGGCCACCGAGATCCCCTTGGCCACGGCGCCGGGATTGTTGAGCCCCTGCTCCGCAATGACATCGAATGACTGGATCATGCCGACGACGGTTCCCAGAAAGCCGATCAGAGGGGCGATGGTCGCGATGCTGCTGAGGATCACGAGCCCCTTCTCCAGGATCGCAACCTCGTGAAGGGCGGAGTTTTCGATCGTCTTTTCGATCTCCTCCTTCGACTTCGTCGATTCGTATTTCAGGAGACCCGCCTTGAGAATCGCGGCGATGGGGCCCTGAAACCCCTCGCAGCTCTCGACCGCCCCGCGATGGTTCCCCTGAAGGACATGGGTCCGAACCTGGCCGACCAACTCGGTGGTATCGATCTTCACCTTCTTGAAAACGATGTACTTGTAGATGATCACCGCGGTGGCCCCGATGGAGACCAGCAGCAGGACATACATGACCCAGCCGCCCTCCTGCACCTTGGTGTAGAGGGTTGCTCCAAAAGCTCTCATGAAATCCACGGTCTTGAACCTCCTTCGAAAAATGGCGGCCCGGCAAACGGACCCGGCTCGGCAAGGCTCAACGGCGGGGATGCCCGACCGTTATATTGTACCCGCGCCAACGCTGTTTCTCAAATGTCGCAGTCTACCACCCCTAATCCGGGAGAGTCAATCGGTATGGGGATGCTCTTTATCCTTTCCCGAACCGATTCCCTTGTCAATGGCGGGGGTGGGGTGGGGGAAATTCGCTGCTGTACGGAAACAGCAGAGGGGGGAGCCGATCTATTATTCCACGATGATGTTGCGGGTCTTGTCGAGGGTGCCGGTGACCCGGTCAAGCTCGGCAATGGAGAGGTTATAGTCGATGATGGCGCGGGCCTCTCCCCTTTCCGCCTCGGCAAGATCCTCCTGGAACTCGAGGACCTGGAAGCTGGTCGACATGCCGTTCTGGTACTTTTTCTCCTCCGCCTCCAGCTTTTCGGTCTGCAGCTGCATGTTCACCCGGGCGGCATCGACCCGCTGGCGGTCGGTCTCGATCTGGCGGACGGCCTTCCGGACCTCCTGCTTCGCCCGCTGGCGGAGCAATTCATAATAAACCACCGCCTGCTCCCGCCGCAGCCTGGCGGCGGAGAACCGGCTCTTGGCCTCGCGGTTGTGGATCGGCACGGTCCAGTTCAGGGTCAACCGCCAGGTGTCGAAATCGGTACGGCCGATCTGTTCCAGGGTCTCGAAATGTCCTTCATCATCGGTCGGATTGGCGATAGGTGGGCCGAAAGGAATGGGGTTACCCAACAAAGCCGAGGAATCGGTCTGGCCCCGCGCACCGTACCGGCCGACGATATCGAGCTGGTGTTTCTTCTGGTTTCTCTGGAACTTCCAGTTCATCTCCTCGTTCTCGATCGTCAACCGCTGCTGCTCCAGGTTGGGCCGGTTCTCGAACGCCGTCTGGATGCTCCCCTCCAGGTCGATTTCCATCGCAGCAAAGGGGGGCCGGTCGGTGGGGACCAGCCTCTCCTCCCACATCGGATCCTCCAGGGTGGTGATCTGGACGCGGAGGGCGTCCTCGGCATCGGCCAGGGCATTTTCCCCGACGATCACGTCCTCGGTTCGGCTGGCCACTTCGGCCTTGGCGGTTGTGATCTCGATCGGGGCCAGGGTTCCGACCTCGACCTTGACCCGGTTCTCTTCCAGGAACCGCCGCGCCCGCTGCAGAGATTGCCTGCGAACCTGCAGGTCCCGGTTGGCGAAGACCAGCTCCCAGTAAGCCGACTCCACCGCTTTGAGGGTATCGAGGACCGACTGCAGATATTCACTGTCGGAGATCCGGCGGTTGTTCTTGGCGACGCGGATCTGGGTTTCGTTGATTGCGGTTCCCCGGTTTTTGAGGAGGGGTTGGGTCAATTCCAGGAAGAAAGAATTGCTGATGATCGGGCCGATGAAATTCGGGGTCTGATTCGCGAGTAAAAAGTGGGACCGGTCTTCGATAAACTGGATATTGTAACTGAGGCCGGTATGGAGACGATCGTCGAAGGTGATCGACTGGTTCCTCTGGTCCGTGAATTTTACCCCGAAACTTACATCCGGAATGAACGGAGTTTCGGCCTGTTCGAGAAAGGTGCTGGATCTGATTGACGAGTCGAAGCTGGCACGCTCGAGGTCGATGTTCGTCTCGGCGATGCGGGGATTGATCCTGCTTACCTGGAGATCGAGATTGTTCTCCAGGGCCATGTGGATGCAATCCTGGAGGGTCAGGGGCCGATCCTGTGCCTGCGCCCACAACGAAGGAACCGGCGAGGCGACCAGCAGGCCCAGGAAAATCAAGATGCTCCGACCCGATACCCTACTCATGTTTTTCACCTCTCTGAACGTCGAGCCAAAAAAAAGGCATTCTATCTCATTTCCATGACGAATTGACGGGGACAACCGGCAGAAAGGTATACGTCCGGCGGGCCCGGGAGGTTTCAGGAAGCGGGATCCGATCCTTTCTCGTACAGGAAACAGGCCGCCTTCTGGCCCTCCCCGACCGGCAGGAGGCGCGGCACCCGTTCCCTGCAGATCTCCATGACGGCCGGGCAGCGGGGATGGAAGGAGCACCCCTTGGCCGGACCGACGGCGCCGGGGTTCTCCTCCGGAATCAGGACCGGGTGCCTATCCGCCGCCGGGTCGGGTATCGGGACGGAGGAGAGCAGAGCCTGGGTGTAGGGATGCTTCGGATCGGAGTAAAGCTGATCCCGCCCGGCCTCCTCGACGATCTTGCCGCGGTACATCACCGCGACCCGGTCGCTGATATGTTCCACCACGCTGAGGTCGTGGGCGATGAACAGGTAGGCAATCCCGTACTCCTCCTGGAGGTCCTGGAGCAGATTCACCACCTGCGCCTGGACGCTCACATCGAGGGCCGACACCGGCTCGTCGGCGACGATCAGGCTGGGGTTCAGGGCGATCGCCCGGGCCACGCCGATCCGCTGCCTTTGTCCGCCGCTGAACTCGTGTGGGTACCTCCTCATCATGTCGGGATCGAGCCCCACTCGTTTTAGCAGTTCGGCAACCCGATCCCTTCTTTCCCGCCTGGGGACCGTCTTGTGGATCGCCAACGGTTCCCCGACGATGGTGCCCACCGTCATCCGGGGATTCAGGGAACCGTAAGGATCCTGAAAGATGATCTGGATCTCCCGGCGGGTCTCCCGCATCGACCGGGCGCCGAGCTTCAGGATATTCTCGCCGCGAAAGATCACCTCGCCGGAGGTTGGCTCGATCAGCCGGAGGATGCACCGCCCGGTGGTGGTCTTGCCGCTGCCCGACTCGCCCACCAGACCCACCGTTTCGCCGCGGCGCACGGTGAGGCTCACGCCGTCGACCGCGCGGATCGACTTGCGGTAGCGGGACAGGAACCCCCGGTTCAAGGGGAACTCCTTGACAAGATCGCGCACCTCGAGCAATGGGCCATTGCCCGGACTGTTTCGATCCGGTTCATTCCCCATACTTGAAGCAACTCACTTTTCTCTTCCCATCGAGGACAAAGGAGGGAGGGGTCCGCCGCCGGCATTCCTCCATCACATCGGGGCACCGCGGCGCGAAGGCGCACCCGGGGGGGAGGTCCCGCAGATTCGGAACCATCCCGGGAATGGTCGGCAGCCGGCGGCGCCTGGCGCCGCCGTTCTTCCCGTGCAGCCGCGGCGCCGATTTCAGCAGCCCCACGGTATAGGGGTGCTTGGGATCCCGGAACAGGTCGCCGACTTTCGCCTCCTCCACGATGCGGCCGGCGTACATCACCATGACCCGTTGGACGAATTCCGCGATCACCCCCAGATTGTGGCTGATCAGGAGGATCCCGAGCCGGTATTCTTCCCGGAGACGCCGGAGGAGGTCGAGGATCTGGGCCTGGATCGTCACGTCCAGGGCGGTGGTCGGCTCGTCGGCAATCAGCAGCTGCGGCCGGCAGGATAGGGCCATGGCGATCATGATCCTCTGAATCATCCCCCCGCTCAACTGGTGGGGATAGACACGCGATAGACGTTCCGGGTCGGGGATCGCCACGCGCCGCATCCACTCGACCGCCTCGGCCAGCGCGTCCTTCCTTCCCTTGCGGTGATGGACCCGGATCGCCTCGGAAATCTGGTTGCCGACGCGGAAAACCGGGTTCAGGGAGGTCATCGGCTCCTGAAAGATCATGGCGATCTGTCCGCCCCGGTACCTTCGCATCTTGCTCTCGGGGAGTGCCAGCAGGTCCTCCCCCCGGAACCGGATCTTCCCGCCGACGATCCGCCCCGGATGGGGCACCAGTCTCATGATGGAAAGGGAGGTGACGGTTTTCCCGCAGCCCGATTCACCGACGAGGCCGAGGCTTTCTCCCGGCTTCATCTCGAAGCTGATCCTCTCGACGGCGGGAACCGGGATGTCGTTGTCGAAGAAATGCGTGCGCAGCTCTTCCACCCGCAAGAGCGGCTCATCCCGATCCACCGAACTATCCGATGTCATCATTTGGTGAATGCGTCCCGAACACCCTGCGCAACGCCCCGGAGATCCCGCCGACGGTGGCGCCGACCCGGACCGCCGGAATGATAACAGGGAGGAGGTTTTTCTTGGAACGGGCGGCAGATTCGATATCGTTCAGCGCCGCTTCCACCGCGGCGGAATCGACCCCGGCCCGGTGCCGTTTCAGCCTCTCCACCT
>JAPUIV010000027.1 GCA_027296665.1 Acidobacteriota bacterium
CGGCATCGAAGATGGTGTCGTTCGGCTCCACCTCCACCACCTCGTTTACCTCACTTTCGACCGCCTCGCCGGGTGGGTCCGGGTTCCCGCCGCCTGTCGGAAAACAGGTCGCCAGGATTCCATCGCATCCAATGTCCTCGAATCCGATGCAGGAAAGGGTGCCGGGACCCTGGGGGAGACAGGTTCCCAGGCCGTCACCGATGAACTGCAGGTCGCACTGGGAATTGGCGCGACAGATCTGGCCGGCGTTCAGGTTGGCAGGGTCGCAAAGCCCCATCTCGCAGGGAGTGTTGGTGGTGCAGGCGATCTGGGATCCATCGGGGTCTCCGAAGACTCCCGTCGACCGGATCGCGTCCGGATCGCACGCCCCGATGGTGGACAAGAACAGATCGAAGTTGGCGTCCTCGCCGGGCTGGCCGGCAGCGCAGTTTGCCGTGATTCGGTCGCAACCGATATCTTCCCCGGCTTGCAAGATCCCGTCTCCGTTGGCATCCTCGGAATCCAGAATGGAATTTTTCTCCAGCGGATCCTGAGGACCGGTTTCCACCAGGTCACAACCGAGGTCTTCCGTTTGCAGGATTCCGTCCTGTTCGCCGAAATCTCCGGTGTTCGCCATATTGTCGCATCCGGTATCCTCGCCGGCCGATCCATCGGGATCTTGGAATGGCCCGAAGGTGTCCTGAGGATCGGTGTTGTCGGTCGGGTCGAGCGGCCCGTATACCTGGAACAGGTCGTGCGGGGCGCGATCTTCGGAGTAGCCGTCATTCTCGGCAACCAGAACGTTCTGATTATGCTCGTCGATGTCGCTATCGATATCGATGATGAGCCGGCTGCTGTCATCGGCAATCTGGGCGTTGAGATTGAAGGCGAGGCGGCGAAATTCAGCTAGAAAGGGGAATCCTCGGACATCGCTACCCTGATTCACCTTGACAATGACGGGAGATTGAAGAACATCAACCAGGATTTCCGTTCCGGGAACCGTTCCCGGATCGATCGGGACCGAATAATTTCGACAAATGGTGGCGTTATGCGCGTTCGATTCCGCCCGGGACACCTGGCCGTTTCCATCTCCGCCGACCGCGAGGGAGTCGCTCAGCCCGTCGCCGGTATGCCAGACTCCGGCTCCAAGATTCTGGAAACCGGAAGCAGGATCGGGATCAAATAGAACCGATTGGAATCCGCAGGTACCCGTGGTGATGTTTTCCCATGCATTGGCAAGAACCGGGATTCCGGAGTTGGTGAGGGGATCCCGTTCCGGGAAGAACCCACCGTCGTTCTGGTCGAAACTCCACGGCATGAAATCATCAGGAGTCCCGGAGATGCCGTCCACGTCTCCATACATGCACCGGTCGAGGGCCCTGTTACTCTCGCCGATATCGCCGGTCCCCAGCACTCCGTCAAGTCCGACATCCTCGCCGGGATCCAGCAATCCGTTTCCGTTCAGGTCCTCGGAACAGAGGTTGCCGGTGTGATTGACAGGAATGCAGCGGGCAGGTCCCGTCCCTGAGAGGCAAGTGCCATTGGAGGAACAAGGAGTTCCCGCGTTGCTGTTGTCTGGAGAGCATTGTCCGTCCAAGGCGATCCTGGGGATCGCATCAAAGACGATCCGTTCCTCCACCCCGTCGATGGCATTGTCCAGGAGATCAGGGATGTTATCGTTATCGGAATCCAGGGAGATCAGGCCATCGCGGTTCAGATCGCGATCGACGGCGATCCCGGAAGATCCATCAGGAAAATCGGTCGAGAACTTGAAGATCTCCTTATCGGCCACGACCGCCTGGCGGAAGGTGAATGTTTCCGATTCCAGTTTCAGGTCCTGATTGACCGCATCGAGCCGGAGTTCCAGCTCCACCCATCCGTTCGACTCGTCGGCGTCCACCAAGGCCTGCGCGCTTGGATCGATACTGAGGCTAAAGGTCACGGCCTGGAACCCAGAGCCGAGTGGGGGCACACCGCAATTGGACCCGGGCGGGAGCCTACCGATCCGTTTCTGGGGATCGACCACATGGACCACGCCGGAGGCCGGTCCGCCCAGAACCGACAGGGTGGCCGTCACATCGGAAAAATCGTCCCGGTTCGACTCGTTGCAGATCGCCACTGAAAAGGTCACGATCTCTCCCGCGTCGAGATAGGGATCGTTATCACAGCCGCCGCTGACGACTCCCTGTTGATCGGATTCGCCTGGAAGGGTGAACTTGCTGGCCAGAAGATTCGGCCGGCAATCGATCGTGGCGATCGCCACAGCCTCCTCGCCGTCCGGGTCGAGATACCGTGCTTTAATGAAGAATCGGTCTTCGACCTCCAGCAAGCCGTTCCCCGGAACCGCCGTCAGGCTCTCCCTGAGAGAGAGTGGCACGGAGGAGAAGGATCCCCCTACCAGACCCGACATTTCCAGCCGTTCGGTCTCCACCAAGGTTCCGGTGGCGTCCAGAACCTCTATGATCACTGCCTCGGAAACCGATATCTCGGTCGGCGAGGGTAGAGACCCGTCGAAGATCCTCAATGTCACATCCTCCCGGCAGCCGTAGCGGGATTGATCCCAGCGAACCAGGCTTCCCGTCCCGACGTGGGTTCCTCCACCGAGAATCGACTGCGGGGGGGTCAGAAGAGGCCCGGAACAGACCAGGGCGAAGGGCTGCCCTCCGAGATCCAGGAGTCCGTCGAGATCGGTATCTTCCAGAACGCAGCTGCCCAGGCCGTCACCGGTGGCGGATAGGTCACAGTTTCCGTTGGCCACGCAGGCAGACCCCGCGTTCAGGTTGCCCCCGGCACAGGAACCATCGAGACGGAAGTTACCGTTCAGGTCCTCGTTCGGGCCGGAATTCCCTATCGGGGGAATGCCGGAGATCTCCGCGGTCCAGGAACCGGGCTCCGGAGAGTCGATCTGGATCGCCTCGAAGGGGTTCTTGTCATCAATCGCCAGGGGATCGGGATCGGGTTGCGCCCAGGCGCCGGAATAGACATTTCCATGATAAATGGTCCCGGATGGGGAAAGGAGCCGGAGGTTCAGGTCATTGATCAGGACGCCGCCGCTGCCCATATCGGGAGGATCGATCCAGGCGAGAGTGCATCGAAGCTGTCCGGTCGAGGGAAAGAGTTCGAGGTTTTTCGTCACGGTGAGGCCGGTGAAGACCGGTTCGCCGGTGGCGACGAAATCGTACACCACGAGTCCCGCCGCCGCCTGCTCGGGCGTTCCTGGACCAATCAGGGGATACACGGAGTCATCCGGATAGTTGGCCAGGGGAAGGCCCTGCGAAAGGATCGGCCGGCCGCACCCCTGCTCGTTGTTGCCAATGACTCCCAGAAAGCTGCCGGTGGAAGAGTTGCCCAGGAAGGTCCCGCACCGGTTGGCGGAGACGGTGTTGTCGCTGACTCCTTCGGTGGTGATTCCCGAAACGTCCATGTAATTGGTCATCATGACCAGCATCGCCTTGACCAGAGCCCCGGAAACCGTGGAGATTTCGTGGCCCGGAACCGCGGTTCCGGTCGGGTAGAAACCATCGGCGAAATACTGCCTGATGATTGCGCCCATCGCCGTCGCCGTCGCGGCCGCGAAACTGGTTCCGGAGTTGCCGTCGTCCAGGACCAACGACAGGCCTGTGTCCGGCCCTTGAACCGGGCCGGCCTGGTCGTTATCGAGGCTGGAAAGGACGGCGAGACCCCAGGTGTTCGGCCCGCCGAACACGTCCGAATCGTCGGTTCCCACGGTCACGATGGTCGGTCCCATACGCAGGCTGGCGGCCGTCTCGGGCCCTTTACTGACAAAATTTTCGATATTCTCCTCACCGTTGAAGGTGCCGAACAGGTTGCCTTCGTCGGCGCGGCCCGCCCCCACCGTGATGTCGTTTTTCGCGGTGGCCGGCGCGTCGATCATGAGGGGGACCGGTGCCTCGGGTGTGCCGATCGGGGCAGGGCAGGACAGGAAACCGGGCAAGGTATTGTCCACATTGTTGTTGCACAGATCACCGTCGAAGAGATCGGGGATCAGGTTGAGCAGCCTACCCACGGCCCTGGGATATTCCCCGCCGTTGTTCGAGGCGGGAAGAAACGCCATCGCTTCGAGATGGTTGGCCAGAAAGGTGTCGAGCTGGCGCGATTCGGCGGTGTAGGTCCCGGCGGCGACCGCCGCCGAGCAGTTGCCCTGGGTGACGCAGTTGGCGAATTGTACTGAATCCATATTGGGAATGGCGAAGGGCAGCACATGAAGGCGCGCCCCCTCATCGAAGGCGGTGGTCATCAATTGAATGATATCGCCAAAGGGAACCGTGACATTTCCTCCCACTTCAACCAGTTCGGAGCTTGTGCACTGGGTGGTGGAGGAACCGATATCCTGGAACACGAGCCGGGCGCCTTTCGCCAGACCGTCCATATTGATTCCGGTCAGGACTTCCGCACGGTTGGGCTGGTAGGTGGCGGCGAATCCGAAGGCTTCGGTGGCATTCCCGGCAATCAGTCCCGCAACGACATTTCCATGGGTGCCCCCGCCGGAGGCGGAGTTGTCGCAACTGAGGCCGTCCGAGAGCAGTTCGAACCGGACGATCTTCCTGTGATCCCGGGGGAAGAAGTTGATCTGAAAAATGGTGCCGGGATCGGTCGAGGTATGGGAGAACTGGGGACTGTCGAGGCTGATCCCATTGTCGGAGACTGCGACGATCTCTCCCGTGCCGTCCAGGCCGACGGCCCAGAATGGGGTTTCAAATTGCCGGTCCTCCCAGGAACCGACCTGCAAAGTGGGAACCGTTTCATAATTCCTGGTGACCCATTCATATTCCTCGCGAATGGAAAACACCCAGGGTAGGTTGGCGATCTGCTTGATCCTCGCGGTGGTGGCGATTGCCTCGTAGGTCCTCAGCCCGAAATGTTCTCCCACCTCCCGGACGGAATCGGTATGCGCGGACAATCGTTTTTCCACCTGTCCACGGTCAACCACACCGGATACGACCTCGATGAGCAGCCGGAGATGGTCAGCCCCGGCACGCGCCTTCTGGATCAGGGGTTTTCTGCCGACATCGGCAAAGATCTTGTGGGCGGGCGGCAGGGGAGAAAAGGCGCTGAACAGGCCGGAACTGGAGAGGAAACGTATTCCCCTGGCAGGCACCCAGAGGATATAACCGCCCTTGACCAGGCCCACCACCCGGCCGCCGGCCCTGGCGATATTGCCCTCGACTTCGCCGGACCGAAGCCTGCCTTCCTCATTGAGAAGGGCATAGTTCAGGGCTCCCGGTCTGAGTCCGGCTCCGGCGGCAGGCTGGGAGGGGTCCAGGCGCAGGTCCGAAGGGAAATCATTCTGGTTGCCGGGATCCGAAACCCGGAACACACCGGTGGAGGTGAACAGGGTATCTTTCTCGGCCAGCTTGTCCAGATCGGGATCGAAGGTAATCGATTCCAGGGGGGAAAGGCCTTCGGGGCGTTCGTGCAGCAATGGCTGGACAAAGCCGAAATCCCTGGCGGATTCGAACTGGCCGCTCCCGGGCTGGTCCCGTTTCTGCCGGGAAATTCCGGAGAGGGCCAGATCGATCAGGCCGGGCAGGAGAAACAGAATGGCCGGAAGGAGCAGAAGCCTCTTTCCCGGCCAGGAGGGAACCGGCCTCTGATGCATGGAATCCTCCCTAAATCATAGAAATCACAACGTATATGTCCATATACGGCGAATTTTCGGGAAGTCAAGATGGGGCGGCAGGCTGGGGGAAAAGAAAAAAAGCGGGGCCGGAAGCGGCCCCGCTGGAAGGTTTCCGATTTTTCTACCTGCCTACGGACAGGCCGCCGGAGCGTCGATCTGTGTCGGCCGGGACGAGTGAGACCCGATGGTGATGAAGTTCGGGGTGGTCGCCA
>JAPUIV010000270.1 GCA_027296665.1 Acidobacteriota bacterium
CCGATGGGGTGACGGTGATCGACCGGATCTATCACCTCGACCGCGGGTACGCCCGCATCGAGGAAAAGCTTTGCCGGCTGGGTGGCAAAGTGGAACGGATGAAGTGATGGACAGCCTGGTTTATGCATGAATTACCGTTACGAGACCGTCGAGATGGCCGTGCTACCTGGCAACCGCAGGGACAAGGACGCGAGCCGTACTTGACAGTACGGCGAGGGTCCGAGGACCGAGGACGCCAGGAGGGACGACCGGATCGGCGGTCGTAGTAGGTGATACGTGCATAATCCAGGCTAGGGAGGAGCCATGAGCGATTGCGTGTTTTGCCGGATCGTCAAGAAGGAAATACCGGCAAATGTCATTTATGAGGATGACGAGGTGGTTGCCTTCGAGGACCTGAATCCCCAGGCGCCGGTCCACATACTGGTGATTCCCAGGGCTCACCTGGCTACCCTGAACGAGGTGGGCGAGGACCGGGCCGGCCTTATCGGCAAGGTGGTGTCCGCCGCGGTCGGCATAGCCGCCGACAAGGGGTTGGCGGAATCGGGATACAGGCTGGTGGCTAACTGCCAGGCGGCGGCCGGCCAGTCGGTGTTCCACATCCATTTTCATTTGATGGGCGGCAGGAATTTCACCTGGCCGCCAGGATGAGGCAGATCCATTTCGATGGACGGGAGACGGGGAATTCCTGGGAGATGACGGACCCGGGGATCAGTGGTTAATTTCCAGGTCCTTGGCCGAGGCCTTGATGATGAAGATTTCTTTCTTGCCGTTCGGCAAAGTTTTTTCGACTCGATGGAGGATGACCTTGCGGTTGTTCTTGGTGGCCACCATGGTCTGAACCTTTATGCCGTCGGATGTGGTGGTGGTGACCGCACCCTTCTTGGAACCCGACTTCTTGAGGGGCTGCAATTTCCAGTCCTCTAATTTCATCCCGCACTCTCCCGGGGTAATGAAACCCCTTTTTCGGTCGCTTTCTTTCCCTACCTTTTTACCATTGATGGGGCCGGCAGTCAAGCACGAATGTCGTAATTCCGGCTCTATCCAGGCGGTTTCGGCCTGCTCGCCCGCCTTGCCACGACCCCTTCCGGCTGATAGGATCGCAATTCCTTTCCTGTTTACGGGAGCCGTTTTTCCCGCCGAGCGTCAATATGACGACACCTGCCATCGATTCACCGGATCGAACCGGTCGGGGAGGTTAATTCTCATGCCGGATGCGGTCATATTAAGTGCGGTGCGAACCCCAGTGGGCCGGTTCCTCGGGACCCTGAAAAATATCCCAGCGACCGAACTGGGTGCCATGGTGGTGCGGGAGGCGAAAGCCCGCGCCGGGGTCGGGACCGAGGAAGTGGATGAAGTGATCATGGGCAATGTTCTGGCCTCAGGCCTCGGACAGAACCCTGCTCGCCAAGCGGCTCTCGGCGCCGGTATCTCTCCTCGGGTTGCGGCGCTCACCGTGAACATGGTCTGTGGATCGGGGCTCAAGGCGGTAATGCTCGCCGTCCAGGGAGTGCTGGCCGGAGACCACCGGATCATCGTCGCCGGCGGGATGGAGAGCATGTCCCGCGCCCCCTTCCTGATTCTCGGGGCCCGTGAAGGATTGCGGATGGGTCATGGCAAGGTGGTCGATTCGATGATCCACGACGGTCTCTGGGACGCCTTCAAGGATTATCACATGGGTTGTACGGGGGAGGTGGTCGCCAGAAAGTTCTCCTTAACCAGGCAAGCCCAGGACGAGTACGCTCTCGAATCCCACCGCAAGGCGATCGCCGCCATCGAGGCCGGACATTTCCGGGAGGAGATCCTGCCGATCGAGGTTCCCCGGCGAAAGAAGGAGCCGATCCAGTTCGCAAACGACGAGGGTCCCCGGAAGGACACCAGCTTGGAGGCACTTTCGCGGTTGCGGCCGGCCTTCGACAAGGACGGAACGGTCACGGCCGGCAACGCTCCCGGGGTCAATGACGGTGCCGCCGCCGTCCTGGTGACCACCGCCGAGTTTGCCGGGGAACTCGGCCGCGCTCCCCTGGCGAAGATCGTCGGTTACTCGACCAGCGGGATCGAGCCGGAGCTGGTGATGATGGCTCCGGTGGAGGCGGTGGAGAAATTATTGAAGAAGATCGGTTGGAAACGGGACCAGGTGGATCTGATAGAACTGAACGAGGCATTCTCGGTGCAAGCTCTCGGTGTCATCCAGGAGCTCGGCCTGGATCCCAAGAAGGTGAATGTTAACGGCGGCGCGGTTGCCCTGGGCCATCCGATCGGGGCGAGCGGGGCACGTATCCTGGTTACTCTGCTTCACGCGATGAAACAGCGCGACGGCCGGCGGGGCATCGCCGCTCTGTGCCTGGGGGGCGGCAACGCGGTGGCGATGGCGGTAGAGAGGACCTGATGGCGGCGAGGGAACCCCAGTTGGAACCGAACCGGATCGGTGTCGTCGGCGCCGGAACCATGGGGCAGGGAATAGCCCAGACCCTGATCAGAAATGACCTCGAAGCGGTCTTGGTGGATGTGGAGGCCGGCCTCCTGGATAAAGCCCGGGAGAGGATCGCCAAGGGTCTGCAGCGGGAAGTGGACAAGGGACGTTTGGATGCCGCGGCAAAGGAAAAGGCCCTCGGCAGGCTGCGGACCGGTACCGATCCGGGCGCGCTCCGCGACGTCCCGTTTCTGGTGGAGGCGATCGTCGAGAAAGAGGACGCGAAGATCTCGCTGTTCCGGCAGCTCGACGATTTGTGCCCGCCGGAGACCCTGTTAGCAAGCAACACCTCGTCCATATCGATTACCCGTATTGCCGCTGCCACCGACAGGCCGGAACGGTTCATCGGCATGCATTTCATGAATCCGGTGCCGGTCATGAAGCTCGTGGAAGTGATCCGCGGTGAGCGGACCTCGGACGCAACCTGCCGGATGACCGTCGCCCTGGCCGAAAAACTTGGTAAGACCCCGGTGGAAGTGAACGATTTCCCCGGGTTCATTGCCAACCGGATCCTCATGCCGATGATCAACGAAGCGGTCTTCGCCCTCATGGAGGGAGTTGCGACCCGTGAGGCGATCGACACGGTGATGAAGCTGGGGATGAATCATCCGATGGGGCCCCTTGCCCTGGCCGATTTCATCGGCCTGGATGTGTG
>JAPUIV010000271.1 GCA_027296665.1 Acidobacteriota bacterium
GTAGATTGAAAGGTAAATTAGGAACCAAAAGGAATAAAATAATGCATAGCCGATAAGGAACCATGTCTGAAACGCTGGATCCATGACTCCTCTTGCACCAGGACTAAAAAGGTTCAACGGTGTTATCACGACAAGAAACCATAATATTATTGAGACTACCCTGAAGAACCTGTCTCCTTGGAAGCTAAGCATGATTACTTCCTCCAGATGACCACAAGGGGCCTCCTATTCAGTTGTGACGGCTGTATCCGCACCTTTATACCCTGTAGAGGGATGGTGTTGCAACCAAGAAGATACCGCCCCCTCTCTCTTCAGTGGAAATCCTCAATATTCGAGGATCTACAGGGAACGTATTTTTTCCTTGATGCGGACGAGATTAAAGGCGAGTGTGAGCTTTTGCAGAAGTGTGCGGTAATCCTGGGTTTGTCCCCGGATTCCAGAAGACAATCCTCCATCACCATAAAAGATTGCAACGAGCCGATCCATGAAGTGAACCGGGATCATGAGGACCTCCGCGGGGATTGCCATCCCCAGCGATTCATAGAAACCATGAAGTAGCGGGTTGTCCGGAAGAGCCCCTCTGAAATGGTCCTCACCCAACAACAGTTGGAAGATCGGAGCCTCGCATATGGGAATGCGGATGTGCCTCCCATTGTCTTGATTTAACGCGATGCCACGCGAGCCCCACAGGACCGCATGGTCCGATTTCACCGAGAACAGGATGCAGCGTTCCATCTGCCTGGAAGTGTAGTCGAGGACGACATCCGCAAGGTCTTTCAATGTATCCGCACCACACATCAAGTTGGAGATTTCGTCATCCGGTTTCCCGGGAACCGCGTCAGGTTTGGTCCTGTTGGGTAAAGGAATTCGATGGTTCTCCTCGGTCACCGGTGGAGATCCAATCGCGCCCATCTCCGAATCGGCCGGATCCCTGTGCGGAAGGGTTGCCACCTTGTTGGAGGGATCGAGGATTGCCCGGAGCTGGGGAGTAGGCTCCTGATTCGGTTCCTTCTCTTGGGACAATCCTTCCCCGTCCATCCCCCTGTTCAGTTCACTTTGATTGTGATCCAGATCGCGGCAAACGTTAATATAACGTTGTCTCTTTGGAATGTCGTAATACCTCTCAATTACCTGAAAGATCCGAGCCTCGGGTGTCACCCAGGGCTTCGTTTCGTACCCGGATGCGAACGAGATTTCATCGAGTGAAGGGAGATCCTTTGGGTTCATCATGGCGACGTGGAGATCCTTCCCGCGAAGGTCAAAAGGTACTACATGAAGTCTCTCGACCACTCTGGCGGGGAGAGTCTGGATTATGGATTGGGGGATATCCACGAACAGATCCGGGTTCGCATACAGCACCTGGTAGATCTCGGCGAGCGCGTGGCCGAGAGCGTTCTCCTCCAGATATCCCAATTCCATGAGACAAGTTCCCAGATGGCCACCGTATATCAGCTGGGCACGAAGGGCATCATTGAGTTGGTCCTCTGTGATGATTCCCTTCTGGATGAAGTATTCGCCGATTTTCATCGAAGGTGTCTCCGAACGCGCACGGTGCCACCTCGGGCTCCCGGGCCCGGGCCTTGAGGGTGCCGAGAGAATATGGTTCGACCGTGCCTCAGAGTCAAAAGTTAGGGCGGGTGTTTACAAAGACCTTATACCACTGTTCAACGTCAGGCAAAGAGGCACAAATCTGCCACATACCCATTCCGGGTGACTTCAAACCTCGAACGGGGAGTGGGTTATCTAATTGAGGGTATTAGGGTTATTTGGTCGGGGCGAGAGGATTCGAACCTCCGGCCCCCTGCTCCCAAAGCAGGTGCGCTACCAGGCTGCGCCACGCCCCGACGGGATTGGATTTAGCACGGGGTGGGGATAGTGTCAAGGAACTTGACGGGGCCGGGCGGTTTTGCGATCGACGAGGTAGTCGCCGCTGACGATCCGCCGCCACCAGGTCTCGTTGGCGCGGTACCAGGCAACGGTGTCCCGCAAACCTTCCTCCATGGTGTGGCCGGGGGTCCAGCCGAGCTCGCGGCGGATCTTCGCGGCATCGATGGCATAGCGGCGGTCGTGGCCGGGGCGGTCGGTGACATGTTCGATCAGCGACTCGGGTTTGCCCAGGATCGCCAGGATCTCCCGGACCATATCGAGGTTTCTCTTCTCGCAGGAAGCGCCGATGTTGTAGATCCCGCCCGGTTTTCCCTTCTGAAGGACCAGCTCGAGGGCGGCGCAGTGGTCCTCGACCTGGATCCAGTCGCGGGTGTAGAGGCCGTCGCCGTAGATCGGCACCGGCTTTCCCTGCAGGGCGTTGGTGATCATCAACGGCACGAACTTCTCGGGAAACTGGTAGGGGCCGTAGTTGTTGGTGCACCGGGTGATCAGGCAGGGATACTTGTAGGTTTCCCAGTAGGACCGCAGGAGCAAATCGGCGGCCGCCTTGCTGGCGGCGTAAGGGGAGTTCGGGGCGAGGGGGGTCTCCTCTACGAACTTCCCTTCTTCACCCAGGCTGCCGTACACCTCGTCGGTCGAGATCTGGAGAAACCTGCCAACACCGTGGCGGCGGGCCGCCTCGAGCAGGATCTGGGTCCCGACGATGTTGGTCTGCACGAAACTGCCGGCATCCTCGATGCTCCGGTCGACGTGCGATTCGGCGGCGAAATTGACGACGGCGTCGAAGCCGCCGGAGGAGAGCAGCCGGTCGACTCCCTCCCGGTCGGTGATGTCGAGCCGCTGGAACCGGTAGCGGGGATCGTTGTCGATCTGCTTCAGGTTCTCCGGGTTGCCGGCGTAGGAGAGGTTATCGATGTTGGTGATTTCGTACGAAGTTCCGGAACGGAGGAGCCGATGGATGAAGTTCGATCCGATGAACCCGCAGCCGCCGGTGACGAGAACTTTCACGCCGATCCCTACCTGTCCTTCCGGTTCCAGTCATACGGGATCTTCGGATCATGGGCCGGGGCCCGGAACTCGTCCGGGTCGTCATACCGGTACGGTTCGGACGGGGTGTTAATAATGAGGGCCTCGTGATCGCTGACGCACTTGAAGCCGTGGTAAACGAACGGCGGGATCTGGACCAGGATCGGGTTGTGCTCGCCGAGGAAGAACTCGTTCACCTCCCCCTTGGTGGGCGAGTCGTCCCGCGAGTCGTACAGGACGACCTTCATCATTCCCCGCACGCAGACGAAATGGTCCCATTGCTTCTTGTGGTAGTGCCAGCCCTTGACCACTCCGGGATAGGCGGCGGTGAGATAGACCTGCCCGAATTTCTTGAAGATGTCGTCGTCCGCCCGCAGCATCTCCATCAGGCGGCCGCGCTCGTCCGGGATCACCTTCAGATGTTTGATCTTCACACCCTCGATCACGTCTTCCTCCTCTGGATCCAGTCGATCAAAGTTCCATCTTGTTGGCGCCGGTGCGGGCCACCAGCCGGTTCGCACCCAGCAATGAAGTGAAGGTCCCCGCGTCGGTCCACCATCCCTGGAGGATGTCGTAGGCCATCTCCCCCTTGTTGATGTAGGCATTGTTCACGTCGGTGATCTCCATCTCCCCCCGGTCCGAGGGCTTCAGGCCGTGGATGAACTCGAACACGGTCGCGTCGTAAAAGTAGATGCCGGTCACGGCGTAGGACGATTTCGGGTTCCCGGGTTTCTCGTCGATCCGGACCACCCGGTCCCCCTTGAGTTCCGGGACGCCAAATCTCTGCGGGTCCTCGACCTCCTTGAGGAGGATCCTGGCCCCCGATTTCTGCAGGCGGAAGGCCTCCAGCGGCTTCCGGATGTTCCCCTCGATGATGTTGTCGCCGAGGATGACGCAGATCGGTTCGCCGTTCGCGAAGAACTCCGCCAGCCCGAGCGCCTCGGCAATCCCCCCCTCCCCCTCCTGGAAGGTGTAGTTGATGTGCTTGAGGCCGAACTCCTTACCGTTGCCGAGCAAGCGGAGGAAATCGCCCGCGCTGTTGCCGCCGGTGACGATCAGGATATCGTCGATGCCGACATTGACCAGGGTCTGGATCGGGTAGTAGATCATCGGCCGGTCAAAGACAGGAAGAAGATGCTTGTTGGTGACTTTGGTCAACGGGTGGAGCCGGGTTCCAAGTCCGCCCGCCAGAATGACGCCCTTCATGTTTCGCCTCGACGATGATGGGGGAGAGTATCCCGAAATCGGCCAATCTTGTCAACCGGAAGGGACCGCCCGCGGTGTTCGCCTTGACCCTATCGGAACGCCGGGACTAGAATGCGCCGATGAAGCTTGGCCTGTTAGGATTTCCCTCCAGCGGAAAAACCACTCTGTTCCGCCTCTTGACGGGGGCCTCCGTCGACTCGGCCCCGGCGGGTAAGGATCCTTTCCGGGTCGGCGTGGCCCGGGTTCCCGATCCGCGGATCGACCACCTGGTGAAAATCTTCCGGCCGAAAAAGATCACCCGGTCGACCGTCGAATTCCTGGATCCAACCGCGGTCCGCGGCCCGGCGCGCCGGGAGGCCGCGCCGTACCAGGAGATCCGCACTGCCGACGGCTTCCTCCATGTCCTCAGGGCCTTCGCCGACCCCTCCGTCCCGATACCCGAGGGGGGTGTGGATCCGGCCAGGGACGTCCGCGGGATGGAAACGGAACTGCTTCTCGCCGACCTGGTCAGCGTCGAAAAACGGCTAGAGAAACTGGAGATCTCCGTGCGGAAGAACCGGAATCCCGATGACCAGGCGGAGCGGGAGATCCTGGAGCGCGTGCGCGCCGGCCTGGAGAAGGAACGGCCGGTGCGGCAAACCGACCTGCGCCCGGAGGAGAGGAAGAAGGTGCGCGGGTTCGACTTCCTGACCGACAAGCCGATTCTCGGATTCTTGAACCTCGATGAGGCCGATTGCGGCAACCCCGATGCGGGGCTCCGCAAGTACGGCCTGGAGGCGGGCGGCGCCGACCAGCTGCATGCCGGCTTTTGCGCCGCCTCGGCGCGCATCGAGCTCGAGGTGAACCAGCTCGACCCGGGCGACGCCGAGGAGTTCCGCAAGGATCTCGGGATCACCGATTCCTGCCGGGATCAGGTGATCCGCGGTGCCCGCGGCGTCCTGGATCAGGCCACCTTCTTCACCTGCGGGGAAACGGAAGTCCGGGCCTGGGATTTTCCCGCCAGCATGGTCGCCCAGAAGGTGGCGGGACGGATCCATTCGGACATGGAGCGTGGGTTCATCCGGGCCGAGGTGATCGCCTACAAGGATCTAATGGAGGCAGGCTCCATGGCTGCGGCGCGGGAACGGGGCACCCTGCGCATGGAGGGCAGGGAATATCCGGTCCTCGACGGCGACATCATCACCTTCCGGTTCCACGTTTGAGATTCTTCTTTCCCCTGGCGGGGAACAATCTTTCCAGATTCTGAACCACCGTTTCATCCCTGTCCCTGGGCACCGCCCGGAGATCGATCAGGACCGCATCCTTGCCGGCGCGCGTGATGATCGGCGGCTCGGCCCGGCGCAATTCGCCCGAGAGTTTGCTGACGGTCCGGTCCCGGGGTTTGAGGGCCACCAGAAAGGTGGGAAGGCCCCGGGCCGGGGCGGCGCCGCCGCCGACCACCGACTCGCCAGGCAGCAGATTCACTTCCAGGGTGTTGCCGCAACGCTTGCGGATCGATCCGGCCAGCTTCTCGGTTCTCGCCTTCAACTCTTTCGGAGCGGCGGCAATCATTTTCTGGACGGGAATATCCCGCCGGTGCGTGCCGCGCCGGTGCGCCATCAGAGTCGCCTCCAGGGCGGCCAGGGTCATCTTGTCGACGCGGAGGGCCCGGCTCAGCGGGTTGTTCCGGAGCCGGCGGACCAGGGCCTCGCGGCCGGCGATGATGCCGGCCTGGGGTCCGCCGAGGAGCTTGTCCCCGCTGAAGGTGATGAGGTCGGCTCCGGCGGCGAGGATCTCGCGGACGGTCGGTTCGCCGGGGATACCCAGGTCGGAAAGATCGTGCAGGTTTCCGGCCCCCTCATCGACGATCAACGGCAGGCGGTTCGCCTTCGCCAACCGCGCCAGTTCCTCCACCGAGGCCGACTCGACGAAGCCGATGATCCGGAAGTTGCTGGTGTGAACGCGAAGAATCGCGCCGGTCTCCGGCCCCACCGCCGCGGCGTAATCGCCGATCCGGGTCCGGTTGGTGGTGCCGATCTCCCGCAGTCTCGCCCCGCTCTTCGCGAGGATTTCAGGCAAACGGAAGGACCCGCCGATCTCCACCAGCTCCCCGCGCGACACGATCACTTCCCGGTCCTCCGCCAGACTGTTCAGTACCAGCAGCAGCGCCGCCGCGTTGTTGTTGACCAGATGAAATGCGGAACCGGGAATCAGGCCCGCGAGGATCTGGTGTACCCGGGCGGCGCGCCCCCCCCTCCGGCCGGTCTCGAGGTCATACTCGAGATCGACGAACTGATCGCAGATCTCAGCCACCCGCCTCTTCGCCTCTCCGCTCAGAAGGGCGCGGCCGAGGTTGGTGTGGATGATCACCCCGGTGGCGTTGATCAGAGGCACCAGGCCGGGGCGGGCTTCCTCCCGGGCGCGATCCCGGATCTCCCTTCCCAGGCTCGACAGCCGTTCCCGCAGGCCGGCCTCCTCGAGATCGCCCCGCAATACCGCCTGGCGCAACTCGGTCACTACCGCCCGCAGGATTTCCATTCCGTAACCGGGGCCGATCTCCTGGAGAGCCGCCTCGACATCCTTATCCCTTAAGAGTCGGTCGATAGGGGGGATCCGGCGGGGAGAGGCCTTCACGACGATTCTGGCCATATTTTTTAAACCTAAAATTACCGTCCTGCAAGGCTTTCGTTGACCAGAACGGGACCTGGACATTATATTTGATATGGCGCCGTCGGAACACCCTGTCTCGCGTTCACCCCTTTTCCTGCAAGAGGCCCGGCTCGTATGGAATACCATGTCGGTATCGAAGAAGCGATCGAACAGCTCGACATCGGCATCAAGCGCCTCAAGATCGAGTACGAACGGTTCTTTTCCGGCAGCGTGGAAAGACCCCCGAACCATCTGAAGGGCAAGATGGAGGCGTTGATCCACTTTTACCGGAACAATCCCCCGAAGGGTTTCGCCCACCGGTTCCAGGTCAATTCCCTGATCAGCCGGTTCAATATTCTCAGGGAACACTGGGGCCGCAATATGAGGATGCAGGAGATGGGAATCGTCCGCCCCCACCTCACCCTGTCGAAAGGCCGGCGGCAGGCCCTTCCGGATCCCAAGACGCCCTCACCGCCAAAAAACGGATCATCGACCAACGATTTCT
>JAPUIV010000272.1 GCA_027296665.1 Acidobacteriota bacterium
GGCGGGAGTGATCCTGGCCGATACCAAGTTCGAATTCGGTTTTCGGAACGGCGATCTGATCCTGGCCGATGAACTCTTCACCCCGGATTCCTCCCGGTTCTGGAAACAGGCGGATTACCAGGCTGGCCGGCCGCAGGAGGCATTCGACAAGCAGTTTGTCCGGGATTACCTGGAATCGCTGGGATGGGATAAACAGCCGCCCGCGCCGCATTTGCCTGAAGAGGTGGTAGGTGAGACCACCGGGCGTTACCGGGAGATCTTCCGCCTCCTGACCGGCCGGGATCTGGTCTGACGGGATCGAACCGGCCGCATTGCTTCTCTCCGGATCTCCTCGACCCGCTCTTGGATCCGGGAGAGATCGAAGGCCACGTGCCGGAACCTTTGCGCCGATCCATCCACCCTGCCTCCCAAAAGGAAGCGCCGCTTCAACTTGAGGATCTTCCTGAGGGAGCGGTCGATGCGGTCCCGGAACAGAACCCCTTTCCGCGCGGCCTCGAGCAGTCCCCGGGCCGCGGCCCGGATCATCCGCTTGGACCGGCAAACGAGGAGCATGTCGTTTCCCGCGTTCACCGCTTGGACTGCCACCCTGTCCAGCCCCGATTCGGGATCGATCGATCCCATTTCGAGATCGTCGCACACCACCAGACCCTTGTAGTCCAGTTGGCCGAGAAGAAGTTCCTCGACGATGCGCGGCGACATCGAGGCGGGTACAGGATCCTGTCCCGACAAGCTCGGGTAGTAGGCGTGGGAGATCATGGTGACCGGGGCGAGGGGAGCGAGTTCCCGGAATGGATACAGATCCTCTTCCCAGAGTTTTCTTCTCCCCTTGCGGATCTCCGGCATCCTGAGGTGGGAGTCGATGTCGGCCGATCCGAGGCCGGGGAAATGCTTCATGGTGCCGAGGATCTGGGAACGCTTGAGAGCCTGGAGGAAAGAGTCTCCCAGCAGGGCCACTCTTTCCGGATCGGTGCCGAAGGACCGGTCGCCGATCCCATTCGGATCCTTTCTCCCCGACAGGTCGAGGACCGGCGCGAAGTTCATGTGAAATCCGAGCAGGCGGAGGCAGTTCCCGATTCCCCGTCCATACCGTTCCACCAGCTTCTGGTCGTCCGATTCGGCCAGGTCGAGGTTGGCGGGAAGGGAAGGGAGGATCGCCTTGAGGCGGTTCACCCTGCCTCCCTCCTGGTCGATTGCCAGGAAGGGGGGGACCGGCAGGAGATTCGACAACTTCCTGCAAAGCCGCTGAACCTGATCCCGGGAGGTAATGTTCCTCTGGAACAGGATGATCCCGCCGGGTCGGATCTCGCGCAGGAAGGAAGCGGTTTCCGGGGTCAGGGTCTGGCCGGTGATTCCGACAAACAGGATCTGGCCGATCCGTTCGGCTTCGGTGAGGTCATTTGATTCCCACATGTTCAGGGGTCCAGGGCAATTGTTCCAGAATCGACACACCTTTTCAAGAGGGGACATCCTGAATATGCCTGTTTCCATGGCAATCTTGACAGAAGGGATCGCCAAAACTAGATTCTCTGGAAGGGGTGTGGCCTCCATCCGTCTCATGCGTCGGTTACGTTCTTGTACTCTTTCCGCGTTGGTTGGGAGGAAACTGCTTGAAATCCCGGATTTTCAGCGCTCTTCGAGGTTACCTTGACACCTTTTCGAGCCTTGTGTTACGGTTACCGCCATTTAAGAAGAGAGCCATGAATCGCTTGCCGAAAAAAAATCGGGGCAGTCTTTTCTTCACCCTCCTTGTCGTGCCCCACGACGACAAGGCCCAGATGCGTCGCCTCCGGATCCGCAGATCGTTTGTATATACCGGTTCCGTTGTGGTCGGCACCCTCGCCCTGTTCGGCCTCCTTTTCCCTACCTATTATTTGAAGGTTCTGGGCCAGGGCCGTGCGGTTGATCTGTTGACCCGGGAGAATCAGGAACTCAGGCGGAATCAGGCCGAGTTCGAGAGCCGGATCGCGGCGGTTCGCCGCCAGGTGGCCGAATTCGAGGGGCAGGCAAGGAAGTTCGCCCTCATGGCGGGGGTCGAGGATCTGCCGGAGGTCGACATGGCGGCCGGAAGCCCCGGCCTGTCGATGTCGGGGATCTTCTCCCTGCCGATGAAGGACATTGAAGGAGAACTGTCGGTTCTCGACCGGAAGGCGAGTGGGCTCCTGGACAACTACAAGGTGATCGGCAAGGCCTTCGAGAAACAATCGGTTCAGCTGAGTTCCACTCCCTCGGTCATTCCGGTCAAGGGGATACTGGGGCATGGATACGGCTGGCGGAAGGACCCGTTCACCGGCTTGCGCGATTTTCATGCCGGCGTCGATATCGTGGCGAATCGGGGTGCGAAGGTTTACGCCCCCGCCAACGGCATTGTCACCAAGGTGGGCCGGGCGGGCGGATACGGCAAGACGATCTTCATTTCGCACGGCAACGGGATCACGACCCGTTACGGGCATCTGAACGACATGGATGTCAAGGTGGGGGATCGGGTCAAGCGGGGCCAGGTCATAGGACGGGTCGGCAGCACGGGCCGGAGCACGGGACCCCATCTTCATTACGAGGTTCTGGTTCACAACCAAAAGGTGAACCCTCTTCAGTACATTATCAACGAGTACCGCCGGTTCTGAACCGGACCTGCCTTTTCACAATTCAGGAATCCTTCCAATCGATTTTATTGACAGGACGGGGAGGTTGAGGATAACCTACCAAAATTAATCTTCCACGGGGTGATCTCCATGCTCAATGCCATTTTGACCCGGGTTGTCGGTAGCAAAACCGATAGGGACATCCGCAAACTCCAGGACCGGGTCGATGCAATTCAGGAATTAGAACCGGAACTCGAACGGCTGTCCGATGCCGATCTCCGCGCCCGCACGGAAACCTTCCGGCAGCGGCTGGGGGCGGGAGAGACGGTGGATGACCTCCTGATCGAGGCGTTTGCCACCGTCCGGGAGGCCGGCAAGCGAACCCTCGGGATGCGGATCTATTCGGTGCAACTGGTCGGCGGGATCGTCCTCCACCAGGGCAAGATCGCCGAGATGAAGACGGGGGAGGGGAAGACCCTGGTGGCGACCCTCCCGGCCTACCTGAACGCCCTTACCGGTAAGGGCGTTCACATCGTCACCGTGAACGATTATCTCGCCAGCCGGGACGCCAAGTGGATGGAACCGGTATTCGAGATGCTGGGGCTGTGCGTCGGGGTGATCCAGCACGACATGGACGACGGCGCGCGGCAGGCCGCCTACCGCTCCGACATTACCTATGGCACCAACAATGAATTCGGGTTCGACTACCTCCGGGACAACATGAAATATTCCCGCGAGACGATGGTACAGCCGGGCCACCACTACGCCATAGTGGACGAGGTGGACTCCATCCTGATCGACGAGGCGCGCACTCCATTGATCATTTCGGGTCCCGTCGAGCACGCCGATCAGGGGATCTACCGCGACCTGGTGCCGATTGTGAAGAATTTGCGTAGCAAGCAGAACCGCCTCGTCACGCAGTATCTCGACCAGGTCGAGAAGGCAGTGGAGAAGGACGGCCCCACCCTGGACGAAAAGGCGATGGAGACCCTGCTCCTGGTTAAGCGCGGGGATCCGAAGAACCCGCGCTACATGAACATCCTGGCGAAACATCCTGTCCTGAAGGGGAAGGTTTCCAACCTCCAGGCCTACTACTCTTCCCAGAAGATGCTGAGCGACCTGGACGAGAAGTTGTTCTGCTTCATCGACGAAAGAAGCAATCTTGTCGATTTTTCGGAGATGGGGCGGGACACCCTGTCGGGCGGCGACCGGGAGGCCTTCGTCATCCCCGATCTGTCGATCGCCTTCGAAAAGATCGACAAGGACGATGCGCTCTCAACTGAAATAAAGCTGGAAAAAAAATCAGAACAGGAAAAGCTGCACTTCGAGCGCAGCGAACGCAACCACTCGATCCGGCAACTGGTCAAAG
>JAPUIV010000273.1 GCA_027296665.1 Acidobacteriota bacterium
AATCTGGGCATCGGCATGCCTACCCTGGTCGCGAATCACATCCCGGCCGGGATGGAAGTCGTTCTTCAATCCGAGAACGGAATGTTAGGGATCGGGCCCTTTCCCTGGGAAGGGGAGGAAGACCCCGACCTGATCAACGCCGGGAAACAAACCATCACGGCGCTCCCGGGATCCAGCTATTTTTCCAGCGCAGATTCCTTCGCCATGATCCGGGGCGGCCACATCAATCTCTCCGTCCTGGGGGCGATGGAGGTGGACCGGGAGGGAAATCTTGCCAACTGGATGATCCCGGGCAAGATGGTCAAGGGGATGGGCGGGGCGATGGACCTGGTCGCCGGATCCCAGCGCGTGATCGTCACAATGACCCACACCACAAAAGAGGGCAAGCCAAAGATCCTGGAGAAGTGCAGTTTGCCCCTGACCGGGGTACGGTGCGTCGATCAGATCGTTACCGAACTCGCGGTCATTGATGTGACTCCCGAGGGTCTGACCCTCCGGGAGCTGGCCCCGGGGATCGATCCGGAAACGGTGCAGGCGGTCACGCAACCTGAACTGATCATTGATCCGTCCCAGATCAAGGAAATGGAGATCTGATCTCTCAAACCGAAAATGGCATTTGCCTGGTTCTCGGCGCCGGCGGGGGGCGGGGGTTCGCCCATCTCGGGGTTCTGGAACGGTTCGAGGAGGAGGGGATCCGGATCGGATCGATCGTCGGTTGCAGCGTGGGAGGGCTGGTGTGCGCCTATTACGCCTCCCTGGGTTATTCCGTGGAGGATATGATCAGGATCGCCCGCTCGATCCACGGTGGATCCCTTCTGAACCATGCCTGGTCTCAATGGTCCCGGGGATCGAGGCAGGCGGGAGGAGGGCTGGCAGAAAAGGTGTTGCAACCTCTTTCCGGTGGGGCCTTCCGACCTCTCCACCGGGGGATCGAGGCGATCGGCATCACCGCCTTTGACCTGGTCCGGCGGCGGGAGATCCTCCTCACCGGGAAGGGGGAGGACGCCGATGTCACCTTGGCCGAAGCGGCGATCGGAGGATCGGCCATTCCGGTTCTGTTTCCTTCCAAGCGGGTTCGTCACGGCGATCGGAGATACCGTTTAATTGATGCCGGATTCCTCGACGCCGTTCCGGTCGAGGCGGCCTTGCGGCCTCCTTTCTGTCTAGGGAAGGTTGTCGTGGTGGATCTTTCCCTCCGCCTCGGAATCCGGCAACATCGTCCCGGTTACTGGCGTTCGCTCCGGGAGCGATTGGCGGACCGCCTGGTCCTTCTGCGTCCGAAGGTCAAACGATTCGGTACGGTTCTTTTCCTACGGCGGGATATAGACAGGATCCTGTCCGCCGGCAGGGAAGTGGTCACGGCGGAGATCGTGAACCGATTGAAACCCGAATCGCAGAATCGATCTCCAGCGCCGCCCCCGCTTGACAGGAGAAATCCGAACCCATAATCTCTGGCCGGACTTCCAACCGGAGAGCAATAATAATGGATGGCGCGCAGATCGGAATCATCGGTGGAAGCGGCCTGTACAGCCTGGATCTACTCGAGGATGTTCAAAGCCGTTCTCTGAAGACCCCCTTCGGATCCCCTTCAGGGGAGTATCTACTCGGCCGGTACGAGGGAAGGCAGATCGCATTCCTGGCCCGGCATGGCGATGGCCATTGCCTTCTTCCCTCCGAAATTAACTACCCAGCCAACATTTACGGTTTCCGGATGCTTGGAGTCGATACCCTCCTCAGCGTGAGCGCGGTCGGCAGCCTCAAGGAGGAAATGGTCCCCGGCCATCTGGTCCTGCCGGACCAGTTCCTGGATCGAACCCGCCGCCGGCGGTCGACTTTTTTCGGCGAGGGGATTGCCGTCCATGTCGCCTTCGCCGATCCAGTTTGCGCCCGGCTCAGGAAACGTCTCCTCGGGGCGGCGCGGGAGGAAGGGGCGGTAACCCATGACGGCGGCGCCTACCTCTGCATTGAGGGCCCGCAGTTCTCCACGCGGGCAGAATCGTTTCTGTACCGCAAATGGGGCGCCTCGGTAATCGGGATGACCAACATACCGGAGGCCAAGCTGGCCCGGGAGGCGGAGATCTGTTACGCCACCCTGGCGCTGGTCACCGATTACGACACCTGGCACGAGGAGGAAGAATCGGTGACCGCCGGGTCTGTGATCGAGGTCCTGAACCGGAATGTCGCAATGGCGCGCCGGGTTCTCTTCCGCACCATCTCGACCCTGCCCCCTTCCGCCAAGACCGCCGATTGCCCCTGCCGGCATGCCCTGGAAAATACCATTCTGACCCATCCCTCCCGGATCTCCGCGGCCACCCGAGAACGGCTTTCCCTGCTTCTGGACAGATACCTGGAGAAACCATGAATAATCCGCTCCTCGTCGTGGGGTCGGTCGCCCTGGACACCGTCGAAACCCCGTTTGGCCGGAAGGAAGAGGTCCTGGGCGGATCGGCCAGTTACTTCTCCCTGGCAGCCAGTTATTTCCATCCCGTCCGCGTAGTCGCCATTGTCGGAACCGATTTCGGACCGACCCACCGGAAACCGTTCCGGGACCGGCCGATCGATCTCGAAGGACTGGTGGTCGCTTCCGGAAAGACCTTTCGTTGGGGGGGGGTCTACGGCCAGGATCCGAATGAACGGGAGACTTTGTTCACGGAATTGAATGTGTTCGAGCATTTCCGCCCGGAACTTCCCCCCGGCTACCGGGATTCGCAATTTATTTTTCTGGGAAACATTGATCCGGCACTGCAATCCATCGTACTCGACCAGGTACCGGACCGCAGGTTCGTCGGTTGCGATACCATGAACTTCTGGATTCAGAGCCAGATCGATTCCCTGAAAAAAACCATGGCCCGGGTCGACGCCCTCCTGATCAACGATCAGGAACTGTACCAACTGGCCGGAAAAAGAAACCTCCTGCGGGCAGCGGGAATCGTGCTGGGGTCCGGTCCGCGATTGGTGGTGGTGAAACGGGGCGAATTTGGAGCGGTTCTCGTTTCAGGCGACCAGCGCTTTCTATTACCCGCCCTGGCTCTCGACAAAGTCCAGGACCCTACCGGTGCCGGTGACAGTTTCGCCGGTGGGTTCATGGGTCACCTGGCCCGGACCGGAGAATTGGGGTGGGAGACCTTTCGCCAGGCGGTGATCTGGGGAACCGTGATGGCATCGTTCTGCGTGGAGTCGTTTAGCGTCGACGGGCTGATCGGTCTGGGGGAGGAGACCATCCGGAAACGATACCAGGAACTCCGGGATTCGACCCGTTGGGGTAGGGAGGAGCCGATTTGACCGGTTTCCTGATCCGGAGCCGCTGGCTTTTCCCCGCCCTGTTGGCATGGGCCTGGATCGGTACCGCCCTTGGTTTTGCGGCCGGGAGCCGGATCCTGCACCCCTTCCTGTGCCTGACCCCGGCCTACCTGGCCATGCTGGTCCTGTTACGCCACGGCCTCAGGAAACGGGCCATTGCGGTAATGCTGGTATGGGCGCTCGGCCTGGGAATGGCTGGCACCACCTTCTCGACCCTGTTTCCCGAACGCGCCGGGACCGTGACCTTCAATGGTGCGGAGTACAGGGAAGAGATGTACAAGTGGATCCGGACGGGTGAAGGCCCGGAAGGAGACGTTGCCCTTTTTCTCCCCCTTCATGCCCGCCACATCGTCGTGTTTGTCCTTCTCTCCCTGGGAACGGTCAGCCTCCTCTCCATGGTGTTCGGAACCATTCTCATGAATTACATGAGCTTTTATGTCGGATCCCTTTTTTCTCAAACGGAATCTTTGGGGATCATCTTACTTTTCGGCTGGCCGATCTGGTCGGTGATCCGGATCTTATCCTACGTGACCCTGGGTGTGGTTCTGGCCGAACCGATCCTCGCCCGTCTGTTTCCCTACCGCTGGGAATGGCGGGATCTATCCCCCTATCTGATCGCGGCGGGCAGCGGCCTCGTCCTGGATGCTCTCTTGAAGGCTGGGCTTGCCTCCACCTGGCGTACCTGGCTTCTTTCCGCCATCGGCGCTTCCTGAAAACGGCTTTTCTTGACAGGAAATCGGGGTTGGCCTACCATCAGTGCGCCCTACCCGGACAGGGTTCTGGAAAGATATTCTGAGGCCGAAAGGTTGCCCATGGCCAACACAATCCAGGGAGATCTCAACGCCGGGGAAATTCGGTTCGGGATTCTTCTGAGCCGCTTCAACCAGATTGTGACCGATCGCCTGCTCGAGGGGGCGCTGGATTGCCTGGAAAGACATGGCGCCGATCCAACCCGGATTGATGTCATCCGGGTGCCCGGATCCTTCGAACTCACCGCCACCGCCCATCGGGTGGCCCGCCTGGGACGGTATGATGTCTTGATCTGTCTCGGCGCCTTGATCCGGGGGGAGACCGGACATTACGAAATCCTGGCCAGAGAGGTCTGCCGGGGTCTCTCCGAGGTGGGAAAGTCGACCGGGATCCCGATCTCCTTCGGAGTCCTCACCGTCGATAACCTTGAGCAGGCGTTGGAGCGCGCCGGAGGAAAGATGGGGAACCTCGGTTCGCAAGCCGCCGGGACCGCCATCGAGATGGCCCGCCTTTTCCGCAAACTTCGCGAAAAGAGTTGAAAATCAACCTCCAGGATCGTTGAGGTATTCCGTGGGTGAAAGAAGACGGGGGCGCGAGTTTGCCTTGCAGATCCTCTTCCAGATCGAAATAAACGATACATCGATCCGGGAGAGCCTGGAAGGGTTCTGGGAATCAAGGCCGGCGAGCCAGACAACGCGAGGATTCACGGAACGGTTGGTGCGCGGAACTCTCCAAAATCGCAAAAAGATAGATATCCTTCTCGCCGAAACCTCGGAGAACTGGCGGCTCGAACGGATGCCTGCCGTGGACCGGAATATTCTCCGTCTGGCGGTCTACGAGTTCCTGTCGGAAGCCGATATCCCCCACGTTGTGGCAATCGATGAGGCGATCGAGATGGCCAAGCGTTTTGGCGGGAATGATTCCAGCCAGTTCATCAACGGCGTCCTCGACTCGGTCCGGAAAAAGCTCGAATCGGCAGGCGGGGCCGAAACCGGTTCCGCCGATCCCCCCCTGAAACCGGCCTGATCTTCCCCTAGGTGGCGTCCCTCCTCCCCGGGCCTATACATTATTCAGTGTAGAGGATCGAGGCGCCATGACTCTGATCTGCCATCAATGCGATGCCCGGTACGATGCCGGCCCATCCGCCGATCGGTCCGGGACAGACAACCACCGCTGTCCCCGGTGCCAGTCCGAGGCCCGGGCACCTGAGGAGGGCGCCGATCGTTTGGTCATCGTGGCGATGCCGCCAGGCCCATTCCGGGACCTTCTGTGCGCGATCCTGGGAAAAAACAAAATCCCCCTGAGAATTACCGCGGACGGGGAACAGGCCCTTGGCTGGGTCCGGGACCTTGAACCTACCGCATTGTTCGCGGGTGTCTTCCTTCGCAGGATGCTGGGAATCACACTTTCCGAACGGATCCGGGCCGATTCCGGCCTGAGAAAAACCCGCCTCGCGCTGGTGGGGAGGGCGTTGAGAAGCGATGGCTCGGCTCCCGGACCGGAATCGCTGTTCGGGGCGGAATGTTACCTGCAGGATGACCTGGGTCCAGAAAAATTGCGGGACCTGGCCCTGGGTTTTCTTGCCTTCCCCGACCAGGAATTCGATCCGATTCAACCGGAACCGGCAATCGTCACCGAGACCCCCGTCCCGGCCGACACCGTCCTGGACGAGAAGATGGCCGGCGAGATCCGGAAACTGGGACGAGTGGCTGCCTCCGACCTGTTCCTGTATTATCCCTCCCAGGTGATCGCCGCCCTCGAATCGAAGAGTTTTGAGAAACTGTTCAAGGATGATATTGAACAGGGTAAGAAACTCGTTGAACAGAG
>JAPUIV010000274.1 GCA_027296665.1 Acidobacteriota bacterium
AGCGCCGGGAGGAAACCCTTCCGGCGCTCCCCCCCCTTCTGATACCCTTGGGACCGCCATCTTTCATCACGGGAGAGCAGGAGATGTCTTCCCTCTGGATCCTGTGCGGATCGGCCATGTCGATCGCGCTGATACACACCCTGATGGGGCCTGATCATTACCTACCCCTGGTGGCCCTGGCTCGGGCCAACAAGTGGACAGGGTCCCGGACCCTGGCGGTCACCCTGCTCTGCGGTCTCGGGCATGTCCTCACCTCGATCCTCATCGCCTGGATCGCCATCGCCGCCGGGATCGCCCTCACCGGGTTCGATCGCCTCGAGGCGGCACGCGGCAATCTGGCTTCCCTCCTGTTGATCGGTTTCGGCCTCGCCTACACCGTGTGGGGAATCCGGCAGGCGAGGCGGGGGCGCGCCCATTCGCACCACCATGTCCACCCGGACGGCACCGCCCATGCGCATTTCCACGATCATTCCAGCGGCCACCGCCATCTTCACCCGCCCGCCCGGCAACTGACCCTCTGGCTGGTAATTCTGTTCGGTCTCGGCCCCTGCGAACCGCTGATCCCGTTGCTGATGTTTCCGGCCGCCGTGTACGGACAGGAAGGATTCCTGGCCGTCTCCGCGGTGTTCGGGATCACGACAGTGGCCGCCATGGCAGGCGCGGTGTTCCTGCTGCGATCCGGGCTCTCCTTCGCCGCGCCAAAATTCGGATGGGATCGATTCTCCCACACGGCGGCGGGACTCACCATCGTGATGACGGGAATCGGCGTGCGGGCCTTCGGCCTGTGAGCCGACCCCGCGACGGCATCGCCAACCTCAATTTCCCGATTTGATCAGACGGGTGTAGGCGCGGACCAGCGGACGGTGGAGAAGCCGGAACTCGCCGGCCGAACCGACCTGCCGCAACCGGCGCCGGAACGCCAGCCAGATCCGGGGCGTGCCGCTGGCGTAGCGGTGGAAATCGGTCCCCTGGCGGAAATAGCAGCGGTCGCGGGTCTCGTGCGGGAACTTGTCGATCCAGGTCAGTTGGCCGCCGGAGATCCGGACCCCCCAGCCGAGATTCAACTCCTGGATGAACATGCCCAGCAACGCCTCCCGCCCCCGCGCCCGCCGGAGAAATTGTTCATCGACCGAGATCCGCGCGAAGGCGAGGCGGATCCGTTCTCGATACTCCTCGCGGTTCACCGGGCCGCCCCTGCCGCTGCCGCGGTGAACCGATAGGCCATCTTCCCCACCTTGGGGGAGGCCTCCCGCCGGAGCCGGACACCGGCACTCTTGCCGATCCGGTCCCTGCAGATGGAGATCGCCCCCGGGGAGTCGTCGCACAGGATCCAACGCCTGGCGAGTCTCTGCGCCGCCACCCCGGTGGTGCCGCTGCCGCAAAAGAAATCGGCCACCAGATCGCCGGGCCGGGTGCAACCTTGAAGGAGGCGGTTCAGCAATGATTCCGGTTTCTGGGTGGGATAGCCGGTGCGCTCCCGCGACAGGGGATTCACCATCGGCAGATCCCACACGTCATCGATCGGGGTGCCCAGCCGGTTGGGCAGGTACCGCTTCCCCCTGGCGGAGACGATCCCGGAGCGCGCGTAGCCGCTGCTCTTCCGGTAGGGGACGCGGACGGCATCGATCTGAAAGGTCCATTCCTTCCCCTTGCGGTACCACAGAAGGTTGTCGTGCTTGCGGGAAAAATAGCGCTTGCTTCTCCCGCCTCCGGTGTAATGCCAGATGATCTCGTTGAGGAAATGATCGCGCCCGAAGATCCGATCGCACTCCACCTTCACGTAATGCACCGCGTGGGCATCCAGGTGGACCATCATCGTTCCGGTATCGGCAAGAAGTTCCCGCATGATCTGGAATCTCTCGCCCAGCCAGGCCAGGTAGGAGTCGAGGCCTTCCGGCCACCGGTCCTGGAAACCGGACCGGGGCCGGCCGGAGGGCGATCGGAATGTCCTTCCGGAAAAAAATGGCGGGTCGGCATAGATGAAATCGAGGCAAGAACCCCAGGCGGAGTGAAGACGCTTCATTACCTCCAGGTTCTCCCCCTGGATCAACAGGCCTTCTCCCGGAAGGAGTTCCGGGCCAAGCGCCATCTAATGATCCTGGCCGATCATCGACACAAAGTAGGCATGGAGCCGGGGATCGGGCGTGAGCTCCGGATGGAAGGTGGCGGCGAGGATCCGGTCCTGGCGGACCAGGACGGGATGCCCCCGCAGTTCTTGTAGAACCCGGACCCGCGGCCCGACGCTGCGGATGATCGGGGCGCGGATGAAGACCATCTCCAGCGGTTCATTAATGTGGGTAGGGTCGAGGGCGGAGTCAAGGACGGAACAGGGTTCGCGGGTGATGAAGCTGTCGACCTGCCTGCCATACCCATTCCGCTCGATGGCGATATCGATCAGGCCCAGGCTTCTCTGGGAGGGACCGGTCACCTTCCGGGCCAGGAGAATCGCCCCGGCGCAGGTGCCGAAGATCGGCTTCCCGCTGGCGGCGAATTCCCCGATCTCGGTCTCCATGGTGCCGGTGTCGAAAAAATGGAGAAGCGTGGTGGTCTCCCCTCCGGGAATCACCAGGGCATCGACGCCGGAAAGTTCCTCCGGCGTGCGAATCTCACACGCGGCCACCCCCATCTCCGCCAGCCGGTTGGAATGCGCCGCGAAGTTTCCCTGCAGGGCCAGCACCCCGACGATCGGCCGCGCTCCGGCGCCTACCATCCGCGTGTCTGGAGCAGCTCCTCTTCCTTCATGGTGGCCACATCCAGCCCCCGCATCGCCTCTTCGAGCCGCTCGGAAACTTCCAGAAGGATGGCGGCGTCTCGGAAATGCGTGGTGGCGCGGACTACCGCCCGGGCCCGGGCCGGGGGATCCTCCGACTTGAAGATTCCCGAACCGACGAATACCGACTGGGCGCCAAGCTGCATGACCAGGGCCGCGTCGGCCGGGGTCGCGATACCGCCGGCGGCGAAATTCGGGACCGGCAGGCTCCCGGTTTTGGCCACCATCCGGACCAGCTCCAGGGGAGCCCCCATCTCCTTGGAGGCCCGCATCAGTTCCTCGCTTCCCAGCAAGGTGAGTCCCCGCATCTGGGAGGTGATCCGCCGCATGTGCCGGACCGCCTCGACGATATTTCCGGAACCCGCTTCACCCTTTGTCCGGATCAAAGCGGCCCCCTCGCCGATCCTGCGTAGGGCCTCGCCGAGATTCCGCGCGCCGCAGACGAAGGGGACCTGGAAGGACAGCTTGTCGATATGGTGTTCCTCATCGGCGGGGGTCAACACCTCGCTTTCATCTATGAAATCAACTTTCAACGCCTCCAGGATCTGCGCCTCGGCGAAATGGCCGATCCGGACCTTGGCCATGACCGGAATCGAGACCACCTCCATGATTTCCCGGATCATTCGGGGGGAGGCCATCCTCGCCACACCGCCTTCGGCCCGGATGTCGGCGGGAATCTTTTCCAGCGCCATGACGGCGACCGCCCCCGCGTCCGCCGCGATCTTGGCCTGGGCGGCGTTGGTGACATCCATGATCACGCCCCCCTTGAACATTTCCGCCAGACCGGTCTTCACCCGCATGCCTTCATTTTCCATGACTCACTCCCTAAAGGGGGAAGGCGGCTTGAACCGCCTTTCGGATCAAGTTTTCCGAGGGCAGGTTGCTGCCGGGTTCCCCGCCGGGGTAGTCCCGGTTGACCATGCCGTATTTACCGGTGTCGCGGTAGGAGGGGTCGATGTCCTTCCCGTCGATCCGGATGGTGGGAGACCCGGGAAATTTCCGCTTGGCCGCGTCTAATTCAGTCCGGATCTGGATCTTTCGCACGTCGACGTTCACGCCTTCCTCGGAAATGATCATATTCAGGGTTTTCAGGACCCGTTTCCAGTTGGGACAGTCCTTGTGAAACAGAAACATGATATCGACCATGCCGTGATTCCCTCCCTGGCTCAGCTACGACTTCCCGCCGACCTTCTTGGCTTTTCCGGCTTGCGCCTCGTGCTTACGGTTCTTTCTTGCCTTTTCCTTACGCCGGCGCCTTCTCGCAAGCTCTCGATCTTTTTCCCGCATCGAATCTGATTCACCACCTTTCAAAACCGCATGTGATTTCCCTTGCCTGATTTCTTGCATTCATCGTAAACGTACCGGGCCGCCGCAATGTCCTGGATCGCGAGTCCGGTGGAGTCGAATATGGTGATCTCGTCCGGCCGCGAGCGCCCCGGTTTCTTGCCGCAAACCACATCTCCCAGCTGGGCGGCGATCCCCTCCCGGCGGAACTTCCCGTCCCGGATCGGCACATTCACCTCGCCGCTATGGATGGCCTGGTCGAGATCATCCACCACGACGGTTCCCTCGAGGAGAATCTTTTCATCCAGCTCCTGCTTGCCGGGCGCATCCGCGCCGACCGCGTTGATGTGGGCCCCTTTCGCGATCCATTCCCGGCGCAGGACCGGCTGGCGGCTCGGCGTGGTGGTGACCACGATATCGGCACCCGCGACGCACTGCTGCGGATCCTGGGCCCGCTCCAGCCTGGAAGCCTCGGCGGGGAACTGTTCCCGCAGCTCCTCGACCGCCTGGTCCTTGGGATCGAACAAGGAAATGGTATCGAACCGGAAAAGCCGCAGCAAGGCCTCCAGCTGGGATATCGCCTGGGCTCCGCAACCGACCAGGGCCAGCCGCCGGGAGTCTTTCCGGGCGAGATACTTGGCGGCCACCCCGCCGGCGGCCCCCGTTCTCACCCGGGTGATATAGGTGCCGTCCATGATCGCCAACGGCAGCGCCGTGGCGGGATCGCTGAGGATGATGATGGCCATGACGGTGGGAAGGGAGCGGGCCCGGTTGCCGGGATGGGAATTGACCCATTTCACCCCGCTCGCATCCATTCCGGGCAGGTAAGCCGGCATGGCGCGAAAATCTCCGTTCATTTCGGGCAGATCGAGGTAGATCTTGGACGGCATCCGGGTCCGGCCTTCCCCGTGCTCCCGGAAGGCCTGTTCCACCACCTTGAGCCCCTGCTCCATGTCAAAGATCGCCTCGGCCAACTCACCCGAAATCAGAATGGTATCCGGCCTCTCGCTCTTCTGCATCCGCCCCGCTCCTGGAAACTGGAAAATCGGCCTTCCGCCCCGTGGAACCGATGTTTTTCGAACATGATATCAGGGGTATACAACCCCGTCCATCCCTAAATTCCGCCCTTCTTTCCCCTCTTTCCGGCCGATTTGCATTGCCGGCCTCCAGTTCCTATATTTCCGTTGGCCCCATTTTCCCCGGGGAGAGGTAGCTTCCTTGACTGAAACCACTCAGAAAGTCCTCGTAATCGACGACGACCGAACCGTACTGGACCTCATAAAGACCACCCTGGAAGAACGGGGTTTCGAGGTCCACACGGCGGCCAGCAGCCGGGAGGCGCTGCGCCTGATCCGGGAAAACAGTTACCACCTCGCGTTCCTGGATCTGGTCCTTCCGGACATGAACGGAATCCTGCTGTCCCAGGAGATCCGGAAATTGGCCCCCAGCCTTCTGGATCACACCGTGTTCATGACCGGGGTCACCCTGGAGCAGGGAACCATCGATTACTTTCAGTCATTTTCGGGCGGATTCCTCAAGAAACCCCTCCGGCTGGCCTCGATCGATGAAGCGCTCCGCCGGGTGGCCTGAGGGGATCTTGCCGGCCTGGTCTGATGACTGAATTACTGAACCAACTAGAATTTCTCAAGGATATCGCGTGGGTTCCCTGGCTGATCTTGACCGCCGCCCTGTTCGTACTTTGGACCATCTGGAAGTC
>JAPUIV010000275.1 GCA_027296665.1 Acidobacteriota bacterium
ATGCGGGAAGTGGCCGACGGGTATGCCGCTCTCGGGTTTGTGGTGATCTGCCCCGATCTGTTCTGGCGGCAGGAACCCGGCATCCAGTTGACCGACCGGACCGAGGAGGAGTGGAATCGTGCCTTCGAGCTGTACAAGGGACTCGATGAGACCCTGGCGGTCGCCGATTCGGCTGCGTCGATGGAGTTTCTGAGAACACATCCCGCCTGCACCGGGAAGGTCGGCGGGGTGGGATATTGCCTGGGGGGGAAGCTGGCCTACCTGCTGTCGGCCCGCTTCCAGCCCGATGCCGCGGTCGGGTATTACGGCGTCGGGATCGAAAAGGGGCTGGAAGAGGGGAAGGGGATCTCCTCGCCTCTCATGCTCCACCTGGCCGGCCGCGATCAGTTCTGTCCGCCCGCGGCTCGCGAGGAGATAAGTACGAAGTTAAATGCGAACCCCCTGGTCACCTTGCGTGACTACCCGGAACAGGATCACGCCTTCTGCCGCCGCGGCGGCGAGCATTACCACGAAGCCGCCGCCGAGCTTGCCAACCTCCGGACCCTGGAGTTCTTCATCCGTCATCTCGGCCCCGGTGACTCCACCCGGGAGACCGCGGCCGGAAAAACCCTCTCCGAAAAGTGGGACGAACACGTCAAGTTCGAATTCGATACCCGGAACACCGATGACACCTTGAAGACGATGGTCGAGGACGCTTACGTCAACCACGTCCCCACCCTCACCGGCGGGGTCGGCAAGGGAGACCTGCGGGAGTTCTACTCGAAGAGGTTCATTCCGAAGATGCCGCCCGACACCAGTATGGTCCCGGTCTCCCGGACCATCGGCGCGGACCGGGTGGTTGACGAAATGATCTTCCGGTTCACCCACACAATCGAGATGGACTGGATGCTTCCGGGGGTCGCGCCGACGGGGAAAAAGGTTGAAGTGCCGTTGATTGCCGTGGTTCGCTTCCGCGACGGAAAGCTGGCCCACGAACATATCTACTGGGACCAGGCATCGGTCCTGGTCCAGCTCGGTCTCCTCGATGCGGACAAGTTTCCCGTCGCCGGGGTGGAGACCGCCCGCAAGGTTCTCGACCCGAAACTGCCCGCCAACTCACTGATCGAGCGCGCCGACCGTCGCCGGCAATGACCGGCCGGGAATCCAACCCGCCGGCGGGAACCGGGCGGCTTGCCTCCCGCCTGCGCCGGGACCTAGGCACCGTCCAGTCGTACGCCGCCCTGATCGGCGTCCTCATCGGCGCGGGCATTTTCCGGATCACCAGCGAGGCCTGGGTCCTGAGCGGACCGAGCGTGATCCTCGGCTACCTGGTCCTCGCTCCGGCGGTCCTGGCCACCTCGGTCGCCTATGCCGTGTTTCTCTCCACCTCACTCGGGCGCGAACCGGGCGGGGAGTACACTCATATCTCCCGCACCTTCGGCGGCAAGGGGCTGGCCTTCGTCTGCGTGTGGCTCAAGATCATTTCCTACGTGGGCGCGCTCGCCTTTCTGTCGCGCGCCTTCGCCGATTACGTCATCCCGCTGGGAAACGGCGCGCTGCGGGCCGACGCGCACCGGATGCCGCTGGCCCTGGGCAGCATCTTCTTCTTCTACCTCGTTCACGTATTCGGTATCCGCTGGTTCGGCCGGATCCAGGTGGCGATGTTCGCCATTCTCAGTCTTTCGATCCTGGTTCTGGTGGTCCCCGGCCTGTTCGCGATCCGGATCGAAAACTACCAGCCTCTCTTCACGCACGGGGCTGGGGGATTCGCCGCCTGCTTGCCGGCCCTGTTCTTCGCTTACGCCGGGTTCGAATCGCTGGCCCAGACCGCCGGGGAGGTGAAAGACAGCAGGAGGCGATTGCCGCGGGTGTTCCTGTTCGGAATACTGGCCACCACGGTGATCTTTCTCCTGATGTCGGTGGTCACCTTCGGCGTCCTACCTGGCGAACAGTTGAGCCGCAGCACTGCGCCGATGTCGGAGGTGGCGGCGGTTTACCTGCCCTGGGGGGCGGCCTTTCTGGTCTCGATCGGGGCATTGATGGCGCTGGCGACTTCGCTGAACGCCACGATGCTCGTCCCTTCCCGGCTCGGCATCGTCCTGGCCGATGACGGCCTGACGCCCCGTTGGCTGGGAGCGGTGGTCCGGCGCACCGGCACGCCGGTCCTGGGCCTTTCCCTGACCATGGCGGCGGGCGCCCTGCTCCTACTGTCGGGCCAGACCTCGATGGCCTTGAACATCGCCGTCTTCGCCCTGGAGATCCTCTACTTCTTTCACAGCCTGGCCTTGTTTCTTTTGCCGGTGCGGAACCCCGATCTGTTCCGCGAGGTCCGGGTGCGCATCCCGGCCGTCTGGCAGAAGATCGCGGCGGTGGTGTCGATGGCGGCGATGGGCGGCCTGATCCTGGTGCAGGTGATTCAGGATGGAAAGATGATGCTGCGGCGCGACTTCACCGAGCGGCTTGCCACCCAGTCACTCACCAGCCTGGAGCTGGCGCTGTTCTGGGGCGCGTTGGGACTGGGGATCTATGCCCTGGGGCGGAAACGTTCGCGGCCCTGACATTGATCTGCCGGAACCAGGCTGCTTTCCTCCGGGATGGCGGTCTCTCAGGGGACCGGATTGCGGCAGTTGATGTAGGTCCAGCAAGCCCGAAAGGTCTCCCGGCCGTGGAAGACCGACTGGATCGCCCGGGCCATGACCCGGAGGCGGTCCTGCACCGCCGCCGGGTCCGCTGG
>JAPUIV010000276.1 GCA_027296665.1 Acidobacteriota bacterium
GCACCTCGACAATGGCCTCCATCCCGGTCTCCCGTGTGGCGCCGAGGAGTCGTTGCAGTTCGGGGGGGGTGAGGGCCGCGACGATGAGAAGCAGGGCATCGGCGCCGAGGGCGCGCGACTCCTGTACCTGGTATTCATCGATGATGAAATCCTTTCGCAGCAGGGGCAGATCGATCCGGGCGCGGATCTCGACCAGATCCTCGGGCCGGCCGTGAAAGAAATCGACCTCCGTGAGGATCGATATTCCCCCGGCCCCGGCGTCGCGGTACACTTCGGCCATTTGCACCGCGTCGAGATCGGGCCGGATCCGTCCGGCGGAGGGTGAGGCACGCTTCACCTCAGCGATGATGAAACTGCGGCGCGGGAACTCCGGGTCCAGGAGTGCGGCCCGCAGGCTCCTGGTCCCGGGTTGGGAGGCGGCCCGCCGCCGCATCTCCTCCAGGCCCACCTGGGCCCGCGCTTCCTCCACTCTCTGGCGGCGCTTGGCAAGGATCCTCTCCAGGATCGACGGTTTCGCTGCCGGCTTCTTCATTTCATTCCCTGAGAAGTCAAGACCCGGAGTCTCCGGACAATTTTCATACCGTCACCGGAATCGATCGCCCGGCAGGCCCGTTCAATTCCCTCCCCGATCGAACCGGCCGCTCCGCCGACCACCAGGGCGGCCCCGGCATTGAAGACCACGGCATCCCGGCAGGCCCCGGGACGCCCCTCCAGAATTTCCAGGGCAATGGCGGCATTCCTCTCCGCACCCCCGCCGCTCAGATCGCCGGGTTGCCGCCGCGTGAGGCCGAAATCTTCCGGCCGGACCCTGCGGCGGCGGAGGGCGGTTGCTCCGGGACCCGACTCGACCAGATCGGTCTCGCCGCAGACGCTGAATTCGTCGAGACCGTCACGGGAATGGACCACCATGACATGCTCCGAACCCAGCCCCCGCAACGCCTCCGCGATCGGCATCAGGTACCGGGAATGAAACACTCCCATCACCTGCCGGCGGACCCCCGCGGGGTTGACCAGGGGACCCAGGAGATTGAAGATCGTCCGGGTTCCCAGAACCCGGCGGACCGGCGCCACATGGCGCATGGCGCCGTGAAACGCCGGAGCGTACAGGAAGGCGAACCGGGTCTCCCGCAGGCAACGCAGGGCGGCATCCGTTCCGATCTCCAGTTTCATTCCCAACGCCTCGAGAAGATCGGCGCTGCCGCAGCGGCTGGCCACCGCCCGACCGCCGTGGTTGGCGTTCGGCACGCCCGCCGCCGCCGCGACCAGGGCCGCCACGGTGGAGATATTGAAGGTACCGGCGCCATCCCCGCCAGTGCCGCAGGTATCCACCGTGTTGTCGGGACCGGGCCCGAACTTCGCCGACCGTTGCCGCAAGATGCGGGCGCAGCCCAGGATCTCGCCGGCCGTCTCCCCTTTCATCCTCCAGGCGATCAGAAGAGCGGCGACCTGTACCGGATCGGCCTTTCCTGCCATCAGGATCCGCATCGCCTCCGAGGCGTCATCCGGCTCGAGGTCGCCCCCCTCCACCATGGTCTGGAGATACCGCTTCAGCACGGCTGCTCCTGTTGCCTGTCCACCGCCAGCCCGAGGAAATTCTTCAACAGGTTCTTCCCCTCCAGGGTCAAGATCGACTCCGGATGGAACTGCACTCCCTCGATCGGCAGCCGCCGGTGGCGGACCCCCATGATCAATCCGCTCTCCACCCATGCGGAGATCTCCAGGATTTCCGGCAGGCGTTCCCGATCCAGGATCAGGGAATGGTAACGGGTGGCGGCGAAAGGCTCCGGCAATCCCCGGAACAGACTCTTTCCGTCGTGGTGAATCTCGGAGGTCTTGCCATGGACAAGTTCGGGCGCACGGACCACCGTTCCGCCAAAGACCTGCCCGATCGCCTGGTGGCCGAGACATACTCCCAGGATCGGCAGCCGCCCAGCGAAATGCCGGATCGCCTCCAGGGTGATCCCCGCGCCATCAGGCATCCCCGGGCCCGGGGAGATGACCAGGCGGTCGTAAGGTCCGTTTTCGATCCCGTCGATCCCGATCTCGTCGTTCCGAAAAACCCGGCACTCCGCTCCCAGTTCCCAGAAATACTGGTACAGGTTGTAGGTGAACGAGTCGTAGTTGTCAATCAAGCAGATCATCGGATCCCCTCCTATCCTCCATGAGGATCTGCCGCAGGGGGGCCGCCTTATCGATCGTTTCCTGGAATTCGGCGGCCGGCACCGAGTCGGCAACGATCCCGGCCCCCGCCTGAACGAAGGCGCGGTCTCCCTTGACCACCATCGTGCGGATGGTGATGCAGGAATCGATCGAACCGCAAAAGTCGATGTAGGCCACCGCCCCGGCGTACGGCCCCCGCCGGGTCGGTTCCAGTTCTTCGATCACCTCCATGGCCCGTACCTTGGGCGCGCCGGTAACCGTCCCCGCGGGGAAACAGGACAGGAATGCGTCCAGAGGATGAATTTCGGGACGGATGCGGCCGCGCACGGTGGAGACCAGGTGCTGGACGTGTGAGAACTTCTGCACCTGCATGAACTCGGTCACCTCGACCGAACCGGGCTGGCAGACCCTGCCGACATCGTTTCTTCCCAGGTCGAGGAGCATCAAGTGTTCCGCCCTCTCCTTGGCGTCCCCCTTCAGTTCCGCGGCCAGCCGGCGATCCTCCGCCTCATCCCGGCCCCGGGGGCGGGTTCCCGCGATCGGCCGGGTCTGCAGGACCCCGTCCTCAACCCGTGCCAGCATTTCCGGCGAGGCGCCGAGCACCGAGATATCGCCCAGGGCCAGGTAATACATGTAGGGAGAAGGGTTCAAACGCCGCAACGATCGAAACAGGGTGAACGGGTCGGCCTCGATACGCCCCTCGAACCGTTGGGACAGGACCACCTGGTAGACCTCCCCGGCGCGAATGTGTTCCTGGATCCGTTTGACTCCCTGTTCGAAACCGGCCTGCGTGAAATTCGATTTCAGCGAAACTCTCTGCCGTTCCATTTGCCCGGGAGGTTCGGGAATCGGCCCGGAAAGCGACCCGGCGATCGACTCCACTTGCCGCCGGGCCCGATCGAACGATTCGCGCAGGACCTGGTCTCCTTCTCCGGTCCGGACATGGCAGATGATCAGGATCCGGTGGCGAAGGTGGTCGAAAGCCAGGACCGTGTCGTAGAAACCGAGACGGATGTCATCCATTTCGAGATCATCCTTGGCCCGATCGGGAATCGCTTCCAGATACCGGGAGGTATCATAGGAAAAATAGCCGACGGCGCCGCCCGCGAACCGGGGCAGGCCCGGGACCCGCGGCCGGTGGAATCGTTTCATGGTCCGGCGGAGGCATTCGATCGGATCTCCACGCGGGGTTTCGGTTCCATCCGGACCCTCGATACGGATCTCCCTGCCCCGGGCCCGGAACTGGAGGAAGGGATCCCTTCCCAGAAAAGAGTAGCGGGCCAGGTGCTCTCCCCCTTCCACCGACTCCAGAAGGAACGAATCAGCGCCGCCCCGCGCGAACTTCAGGTAGACCGCCACCGGGGTGAGGAGATCGGCGGGCAGTTCACCGTAAACCGGATAGAGGCCCGCGGGGAAAGGTTTCTCCCGCAGATCTTCCAGGCTCACGTTGAGCCGGATTCCCTTTCGAGCCAATACATCCTCCTCAGTTCGCCCTCGCGGGCGTGATCTCGAAGGTGACGAACACCGGATCCTCGAGTTCCTTGTCCGTAAAAAAGAGATCGAATCGGCGCTCCCGGATGCCTCCTTCCGGCATCGGGAAATAGAACAGGTCGGCGAAATAGGTCAACCTCGGGATTCCCGTCCGATCCCGTATGACGTTGCGTCCCGAGGGGTTGGGGAAAAAATTGGTCGGCATGAATCGATAAAA
>JAPUIV010000277.1 GCA_027296665.1 Acidobacteriota bacterium
CCGGATCGATTCGACCTCCGCCCCGACGATTCCCGCGGATACGATGCAGGCCAGAACATTCTCCCTGTTGTGGCCGCCCGGCAGGGGAATCTCCTCACTACGGAGAATCGGCTCCAGTATCCCGTCCCGCCGGAGACAGAGGGTTCCATTATCCACGCCCGCCCCGTCGCCGGATGGCATCCTCTGGGAATCGATGACATGAACCCGGCAACGAAGTGTCTTGCGGAACCGGAGAACCGCAGGATCGGAAGCATTCAGGACCGCGTGATCCAGCGGACCCTGGTTGGCGAAGATCTTCCCCTTGGCGTCGGCGTAATCGGAAAACCGGGTGTACCGGTTTTGATGATCCGGGTGCAGGTTCAGCAGAACCGCCACCTTGGGGCAAAAAGCATCGATCCCCTCCAGCTGGAAGGACGAGAGTTCGCAGCAATGGATCACGTCCGGACCGTCTTTCTCCAGGGCGGCGGTGAGGGGAACACCGATATTCCCGCAAACCGTCACCCTCTTTCCGGCGCGGGCAAGGATCGCGCCGAGAAGGGCGGTGGTGGTCGATTTCCCGTTGGTGCCGGTGATCCCGATCACTTCCCCCTGGAGGTATGAAAAGGCGAATTCCACTTCGCTGATGATCCGGGTACCCCGGCGCCTCGCCTCCGCCAGGACCGAAAGATTGCCCGGAACTCCAGGACTGATGACAATAAAATCGTGATCGAGAAATGTCTCGATTCGATGGCCGCCGGTTTCCAGCCGGCCGCCCAGGCGCCGGATCCGGTCCGCGGCCGGTCCCAGGGTGTCGAGCGGGCGGCGATCACTGACCGTCACCTCCACCCCTTCCCCGAGAAGACGGATGGCAACCGATTCTCCGCTGATCCCGCATCCGACGACGAGGACCCGGCCGGGATGCCGGTGGTTCCGGTTGCGGGGGCGTGCCACGGAAGTTCCTCCTAGCGCAATTTCAAGGTCGACAGGGCAATCATGGCGAACAGGATCGCCAGGATCCAGAACCGGATGATCACCTTGGGCTCGGCCCAGCCGAGGAGTTCGAAATGATGGTGCAGGGGGGCCATCCGGAAGACCCGTTTTCCCCTGAGACGGAAGGAGACGACCTGGATGATCACCGACATCGCCTCCAGAACGAACAGACCGCCAACGAACAGGAGAAGGATTTCTTGCTTGATCAACAAGGCAATCGTTCCGATCGCCCCTCCGAGGCCCATGCTGCCCACGTCCCCCATGAACACCTGCGCGGGGTTGCAATTGAACCAGAGAAACCCGAGACTGGCCCCGACGATGGCGCCGCAGAAGATCGTCAACTCCCAACTCCCCTTGACGTTCATGACACCCAGGTATTCGGCGAGAACCGCATGCCCGGCGATGTATGCGAGCACCGTGTAGGTGCCAGCCGCGATCAGAACACTCCCGATCGCCAGGCCGTCCAACCCATCGGTCAGGTTCACGGCGTTGGCCGAACCGACTACCACGAGAACGGCAAAGGGGAGGTAGATCCATCCCAGGTTCGGCGTCCATTGCTTGAAAAAGGGGAAGGCCAGTTCCAGCGTGTACGGCGTCGATTCGGAAAGATAGATCAAGGCCAGCCCCACTCCCGTTCCGACCGCGATCTGGGCAAGGAATTTGGCCCGGACCGTCAATCCCTGCGACTGGCTGCGGGTCAGTTTCAGGTAGTCGTCGACGAATCCAATCGCACCGAACAGAAAGGTCGAGATCAAGGCCACCCAGAGAAACCGGTTGGTCAGGTCCGCCCAGAGGAGGACGGGAACGAATATGGCGGCCAGGATCAGAATCCCCCCCATGGTGGGAGTGCCCTTCTTGCTGGCATGGGACGACGGTCCTTCCGGTCGGATATTCTGCCCGATCTGAAGAGCCTGGAGTTTCCGGATCAACCATCCACCCAGGGCGAAGGAAATGAGCAGGGCGGTCATCGCCGCCAGCGCCGTCCGGAAGGTGATGTACCGGAAAACGTTGAATACGGTCAGGACTTCGTGAAGTGGCAAAAGTAGATGATAGAGCATGAAAACTCATCCTCCGCACCGCTCCCGTGAATCCAGTTTCCGGATCACCTGTTCCATCCGGATTCCACGGGATCCCTTGATGAGGAGGAGGTCATCAGGGTGAACCTGGCCGGCAAGATACTCTCCGGCCTCCTCCGCGGTTGCAAAATGAAAACTTTGATGAAGGCCCGCGCCGCGGGCGGCTTCCACGGAATGGGCGTGCAACGGCCCAACTCCAATGAACATGTCGGTTTTCGATTGAGCTACCTGCTTGCCGAGGCGCCGGTGGGCGTTCTCCTCCTCCCCGGAACCCAATTCCAGCATGTCGCCGGAGACCATGATCCGGCGGCCGCCGGTCTCCAGCCCCGAAAACCAATCCAGGACCCGCTCCATCGCCGCCGGATTCGAGTTGTAGCAATCGTCGATGATCCGCACTCCGCTGGGGAGAGTCGTGCAGGCGCCCCGCATCTGCAGGGGACGGAACCGTTCCAGGGCCGCCGCGATCCGCTCCAGCGAGATCCCGCAGGCGCCGCCGATGGCCGCGGCTGCCAGGGCATTTTCCAGATTGTGTCTTCCGGGGGCGCGCAGGTGTACCGGCTCGGAGCCGTCCGGCGACAGCAAATCGAATGAGATCCCCTCCAGGCCCTGTTCCTTGATGGCCCCGGCACTCCAGTCGGCTCCGGGCCGAAGGCCGAACGAAACGGAATGGCAAGCAAGATCCCGGCAGATCGACTCCACGAGGGGATCATCGCGATTCCAGACGGCAGTCGAAGCGGGGGTCGGTTCCTCGAAGATTTCCGCCTTGGCGGCTGCGATCTCTTCCACCGAATCGAAAAACTCCAGGTGTACCGGCAGGATGTTGATCAGGCATCCGACATCCAACCCGGCAATCCGGGCCAGGCGCAGAAGCTCCCCCTTGCTGCTCATTCCCATCTCCAGAACCGCGGTTTCGGTCCCCTCGGGCATGCGCAGGAGAGCCAGGGGCAGGCCATACAGGTTGTTGAGATTGCCGGGCGAGCGGTAACTAGATGTTGCCGCCGAGACCACATGAAAGGCCATCTCCTTGGTCGTCGTCTTTCCCGCGCTGCCGGTGATCCCGATCACCTTCAGGTGTTCCCTCCGCCGGACGAATGCTGCCAGGTCCTGCAATGCCTGATGGGTATCGGGCACTTCGAAGACCGGAAGTCGATCGGGAACGGGGGGAGATGGCGGCCGGCTAGCCAGGATGCCAGAAGCCCCATTCCGGGCCGCTTCCCCCACGAACTTGTGGCCGTCATGATGGGGGCCGATGATGGCGATGAATAGATCCCCTTTCCGGATCGATCGGGAGTCGATCGAGAATCGGTCGAAGCTTTCACCGCCATTTCCACCCGTATCGATTGCACCGGTGGCCGTCACGATCTCCTTCCGGCTAAGCCGCGCCATACGTGGTTTCAGAATTTCCCGTAATTCCCAGCAGTTCCCGAACTACCTTCCGGTCGTCGAAGGGGATGGTTCCGCCGGGCAGTTCCTGATCGGTTTCATGTCCCTTTCCCGCGATCACAACGGTGTCTCCCGGCCGGGCCCATTCCAGGGCCGCCCCGATCGCCTCCCGGCGGTCGGGAATCGTCTCGATCCTTCCCGCGCCCTTTCCGGCTTCCCGGGCCCCTCTCTCCACCTCTTCGAGGATCGCCTCGGGCGCCTCGCTGCGCGGATTGTCCGAGGTCAACACAGCGATGTCGCTGCCGAGGGCGCCGATGCGGCCCATCGGGGCGCGTTTCCCGCGGTCCCGATCGCCGCCGCACCCGAAGACACAGAGGAGCCGGACCGGTTCCAGCTGCCGAACCGATTCCAGGAGTTTTTCCAGGGCGTCGGGGCTGTGGGCAAAATCTACGATCACCAGAAAGTCCCGGCCCGTCTCGATCCTCTCCAGACGGCCGGGGATCCGGGCCACCGCCTCGATCCCGGCGACGATCTGCCCGGGCTCTATCCCGAGACCGGCGGCGGCCGCGGCGGCCGCCAGGAGGTTGGAGAGATTGACGACGCCGAGGAGAGGACTGGCAACCGGGCGGACATCGTCTCCGATCCGGATCTTCAGCCGGATCCCGTCGCGATCCGCGGACCATTCCTCCGGCCGGCACCAGGCATCGGATGAGGTGCCGAATGTGATGATCCTTCCCCGGTGGGATGCCGCGAGCTTCGCTCCGTAAGAATCGTCCAGGTTCAGAACGGCTGCAGATTCTTCGGGAAGAAAGTCGAACAGGATCCGTTTGGCGGCAAAATATTTTTCCATGTCCCCGTGGTAATCGAGATGATCACGGCTCAGGTTGGTGAAAACCGCCGCGTGAAACTGAAGCCCGGCGGTCCGTTTTTGCACCAGGGCGTGGGAGGAGACTTCGAGAACGGCGAAGTCATCACCGCCATCCCGGGCGGCTGCGAGGATCCGGTACAGGTCGACGGGGGAGGGGGTCGTACGTTCGGCCTTTTCCACCCTTCCTGCGAATCTGTAGTCGATCGTTCCGATCCGGGCGGTTGTCGAGGATCCTTGCGAGAGGATCGATTCCATCAGGTAGGTCACGGTGGTTTTTCCGTTGGTGCCTGTGACTCCTGCCACCCGGATCGACTCATCCGGCCGGCCGTAGAAATTTCTTGCGATCCGGGCGAGCGCGAGCCTTTCGTCTTCAGCCTGAATCCAGGCGCCGCCGGGAGGCACGAGGCCGGGTGGCCGGCGGCTCAGAATGGCGCGGGCGCCGGCCGAGATCGCCTCCTCGATATAATTTTCACCCGACTCTAGGTCGCCTTCGATGGCGCCAAAGAGATACCGGTCTCCTACCCGTTTGGAATGGTCGGCGATCCCGCCGATGCGGCACTCCGGGTCTCCGGCGGCGATCTTCCCCGGTACCTCTTCCATGAGTTCCTTCAATCTCATCCCCTCACCTGGACGCCGCCCGCGATGGCGCCCACCTCTGCCCGGTGCTCGCCAGGAATTCGGTTCGGTGGCGAGCTCCCTGGTCGGGCGGGATCCGCAGATAGTGCAGAACCTTCGGCGCGATCCGCGCGAATACCGGCGCGGCCACGTCCCCGCCGTCCGTCTTTCCCTTGGGTTCGTCGAGAACAATCAGCAGGGCGATCGCCGGCCGTGATACCGGCGCGAACCCGAAGAATGAGGATACAAAGAGAGTTGAACTGTACCCGGTATCCTTGAAAGATTTCTGGGCGGTTCCGGTCTTGCCGCCCACCGTGAATTTGGCCAGCCGGGCGGCCTTCCCCGTGCCGGTTTCCACAACCAACTGCATAACCTTGCGGAGCTGTCGAGAGGTTTCCGGTTGAACGACCTGGATCCCTTCCGCCGGCGCGAATTCCTCCAGTAGATATCCGTTTTCATCCAGGATGGCCCTGACGATCCGGGGTGTTCTCAGGATTCCACCGTTGATCAACGCGGTCAGGGAGGCGGTCATCTGCACGGCATTCACGCACACCTCGTGGCCGATCGCCAGGCTCGCGGCGGAGGTTCGGGACCATTGGCCGGGTGGGTGAAGGATGCCGGAATGTTCTCCCGGAAGGTTGATCCCGCTCGGAGCGCCAAAACCGAAACTTGAAAGAAACCGGTAGAATTGAATATTGGGAATCCGCTGGCCGATCAGAATCGCTCCGACATTACTGGAATGGGCCAGGATCTCCCCCGGCGTGAGGAGGTCATACGGATGATGGTCCCGGATCGTTCGTCCGGCAATCCGGATCGACCCCCGCAGGCAATCGATCTTTTCCCCGTCGCGAATCAGCCGGTCTTGCCATGCGGCCGCGTAGGTGAACACCTTGAAGGTCGAGCCCGGCTCGAAACAATCAGTGACGGCGCGGTTGCGCCGGTGTGCTTCAGGAAAAGATGCGAAACGGTTCGGATCAAAGGTCGGTTGATTTGCCAGAGCGAGAATGGTCCCCCTGTCGGGATCCATCAAGACGGCCATGCCGGCCCGGGCTCCTGTCTTCCGGACGGCGCTGGAGAGTTCTTTCTCGACGATGTGCTGGATCACCTTGTCCAGGGTGATGACCAGGGATCTGCCTTCCGTTGCCGGCTGGTCGATCTCCATCGGGATCTTCACCCCGCGTGCGTCCCGGTAGGCGAAGCGGTGGCCTGGCTTCCCCTGGATCTTGCTGTTGAATCCGTATTCCAGGCCGGCCAATCCTTTGTTGTCGATCCCGACGTAGCCGAGTACATGGGAGGCGAGATTCCGGTTGGGAAAGAAACGTTTGGATTCGGGGAGGAATCCAGTCGCCGCCAGACCCAGTTTCTCTATCCGGCCGCGGATTTGTGGAGAGAGCTGGCGGGAGATCCAGGCAAACCGGCTTCCGCCGCGGTTGATGCGAGTCCGGATCGTGCCGGGTGAAATACCCAGAATCCGGGAAATTTGTCGGATCTCCTTGGCCCGGTCGGCGAACCTGCTCGGGTCGACGTACAGGGAATCGACCTGTACCGACAATGCCAGCTCGCGGCCGCGGGCATCGTAAATGGCTCCTCGGGCCGGAAGAATCTCGATCACTCCCTCCTGTTGGCTTCGCGCCTGCTGCCGGATCGAATCACCAAGAAGGATCTGATACCGGATCAACCGGGCCAGGATCAGCGTGGCGGCCAAACCCAGGAGGAAGGCCAGGACCAGGATCCGGCCCCGGATCCTGCGTAGATGCCTCTGTGCGGATGAAGCGTTTCTCACAGACCTTGCTCCCGATCGTCGGCCGGTTTGGCCGAATTCCAGGAGGTGAGGATCTCGCAGGGATGGTTGGCGACCAGGCCGAGATCCTCCAGAGCGATCCGCTCCACCCGGTCAAGGGCGTTGAGCTGGGCCCGCTCCACCAGGAGCTTTCGGTTCATATCCTGGAGACTCTTTCTTTCCTTGCTGAGCTCCTCCAGCCGGTAACTCACGCGCATGAATTCCATCCTCTGGCGGACATACAGGATGACGGGGATCAAAAGGGCCAAGCTGACCAGGAAAAAGACGATCAAGTCCCGACTCTTTTTTCGATCCCGGTCCCGGATCATTTTCACGTTCATTCGCAAGTGTTGGGAAGAAGATGCCATCTTTTCTCAGCACCCCATCAGACGGCCGATGCCGTCGGTTTCCGATTTTCTGGCGCCGGGATCCTTTCGGCCGCGCGGAGACGCGCGCTGCGGGCCCTCGGGTTGCTGGCCACCTCTTCCGGGGCCGGCCGGACCGGCCGTTTTACCAGCAAGTTCAGGATCCCCGGGTGATCGCACAGACATTGGGGAAGTCTGGGAGGACAGACGCAGTGCGGGACCATGGCGATGAAACTGTGTTTCACGATACGGTCCTCCAGGGAATGAAAGGCAATGACCACGATCCGTCCGCCATCGGAGAGGTGGTGGGCCGCATCTGTGAGAAAACGGTCCAGGTCATCCAGTTCCCGGTTGACTGCGATCCGGAGGGCCTGGAAGGTCCGGGTTGCCGGATGGATCCTTCTGGGGATCGGACCCGCGACCGATTCGAGGATTCCCGCCAGTTGCCGCGTTGTCCGGATCCGGTTCCGTTTTCGTTCCCGAACGATCCGTCGAACGATGCGGGCCGCGGCAGGTTCCTCCCCGTAGGATCGCAGGATCGACCGGAGATCGGCTTCCTTGAAATCATTGAGGATCTCCTCCGCGGTGATTCCGCTCCTCCGATCAAAACGCATGTCCAGGGGGCCTTCCCGGAGGAAACTGAATCCCCGTGAAGGATCCTCGATTTGCATGCTGGAGAGACCCAGGTCGACCAGGATCCCGTCAACTTTCTGCCAGCCGAGTTCGGCCAGGAATACCGGGAGCTGGCGAAAATCTCCGACCTGCCAGCAGATCCGGTTCGATTTGTGGCCAATCCTGCCACGGGCCAGAGCCAAAGCCTCGGGATCCCGGTCCAGTGCCAGGAGGCTGCCGCCGGCGCCGATCGACTCCAGGATCCGCTCGGCATGGCCCCCCCCGCCGGTGGTGCAATCG
>JAPUIV010000278.1 GCA_027296665.1 Acidobacteriota bacterium
CTCGACGATCTGGCCGGGGGTGACATGCACGCGGGATACGGTGCCATCCTTGGGGGATTGCATCTCGTTTTCCATCTTCATTGCCTCGAGGATCACCAGGCCCTCACCTGCCTTGACCTTCTGGCCCTCCTTGACCAGGACGGAGACCACCCGGCCGGGCATGAGGGCGACTACCTGCTGCGGTCCCGCGGCGGAGGCGCCGGGAGATCCGGAACCGGTCCAGCCGATCGATTGATCCAGGAGGTCGAAACAGAAGCGTTTTCCATCGACATCGACGGTGTATCTGTTTCCCTTCGCCCAGACCCCCAGGTCGTAGGAGGTCGAGCCGACGAGAAGAGAGGAAAAGGCGGCCGCGGTCCGGACGGCGTCGATCCGGTAGTCCGAGCCATCCACCTTGACGGAGTAGGCGCCGCCCTCCCGGCGCAGTTCCACGGCGCGTTTCCTGCCGCCAATTCGAACTTCCCAGCGCATCGGGATCTCCCGGGATGGTCCTCAATGTCGTGATTGGTGCTGCCGTCTCCGGTAGGCAATCTTCCAGGCCTTGCGATCTCCCGATTCCCGCCAGGTCGGCCGGCCCAGGCGTCTTTCGTAGTCGCGAATGGCGGCGCCGGCGATGGCGATCTCCTCGGAACGAGCCCCGTTGGCCCGCATCGATCGGCGGCCGAGAAGATCGGCGACATAGCCGGTATCGAATTTTCCCTGCCGGAAGAGTTCATCCTCCATCACCTCGCGGTGGAAGGGCAGGGTGGTCTCGATGCCCAGTATCCGGTACTCGCCGAGGGCGCGATGCATTCGCGAGATCGCCTCCAAACGGTCCTCACCCCAGGCGATCAGCTTGGTCACCAACGGATCGTAGTGGATCGGGACCTCGTACCCGGCGTAGATGCCGCTGTCCTCCCGCAGCCCGGGGCCCATCGGCTGGTGCAGCGATCGGATCTTCCCCGGGCAGGGGGAAAAATCACGGCCCGGATCCTCGGCGTAGATCCTGCATTCGATGGCCGCGCCGCGCGGGTGAATCTCCCCGGCGGGGAGAGACAGCTTTTCCCCGGCGGCGATCCGGAACTGCCACTTGACCAGATCGATCCCCATGACCATTTCCGTCACCGGATGCTCGACCTGAAGGCGGGCATTGAACTCCATGAAAAAGAACCGGCCCTTACTGTCGCGAAGAAACTCCACGGTGCCGGCCCCCAGGTATCCCGCCGCCTTGCAAGCCTTGATGGCCAGCGCGCCAAGCTCCTTGCGCTTGGCGGAATCGACCACCGGCGAGGGGGATTCCTCGATCAGCTTCTGGTGCCGCCGCTGGATCGAACATTCCCTTTCGCCGAGATGCCGGGCCTGGCCGGTCCGGTCCACCAGGACCTGGACTTCGATGTGGCGCGCCGGCTCCAGAAAGGCTTCGAGATAGATCGATCCGTCCCCGAAGGCGGACTCCGATTCCGATCGGGCGAGCCGCAAGGATCCGGCGAAATCTTTTTCCCGGCGAACCAGGCGCATCCCCTTGCCGCCGCCGCCTGCGGTCGCTTTTAATATGACCGGGAACCCGATCTTCCTGGCCTCGGCAAGCAGTTTCTTTTCGTCCCGGATCGGCTCATCGGTGCCGGGGATCACGGCGATGCCCGCCTTCCGCATGAGCTTGCGGGCGCGCAACTTGTCGCCGGTCACCCGCAGGGCCCGTGAGGAAGGGCCGATGAAGGTGATCTTCTCCTGTTCGAGGCGCCGGGCGAAAGCGGCGTTCTCCGACAGGAAACCGTACCCTGGATGAATCGCCTCGGAGTTGGTTCGCCGGGCCGCTTCCACGATCGCGTCGACCGACAGGTAACTTTGATCCGGCGGGGGGGGGCCGATACAGATCGCCTCGTCGGCCAGCCGGACGGGCAACGAGACGCGATCGGCCTCGGAGAAGACGGCAACGCTCCGGATCCCCATCTCCCGGCAGGCCCGGATGATGCGTACCGCGATCTCCCCGCGGTTGGCGATCAGTATCTTCTTGAACATCCCGGCTCTATCCGTTCGACCCGACTCGATCAGAGGGGCATGTTTCCATGCTTCTTGGGAGGTAGGCTGTCCTGTTTTCCTTCCAGCAGTTCCAGGCCGGTAATGATCTTCCGGCGGGTCTGGCTCGGTTCGATCACCTCGTCCACGAATCCCCTCTCGGCCGCGATATAGGGATTTGCGAACTTTTTCCGGAACTCCCGGACCTGTTTCTCCCGGACCTTCTCCGGTTCCTTCGACCTGGCAATCTCGCCGCGATACAGGACATTGACCGCCCCCTCGGGACCCATGACCGCGATCTCGGCCGTCGGAAAGGCGAAATTCAGGTCGGTGCGCAGGTGCTTGCTGGCCATGACGCAGTAGGCGCCGCCATATGATTTTCTCGTGATCACGGTGATCTTGGGCACCGTCGCCTCGGCGAACGCGTACAGGAGCTTGGCGCCATGCTTGATGATCCCCCCGTACTCCTGGGCGGTGCCGGGCAGGAACCCGGGAACGTCCTCGAACACGATCAGGGGAATGTTGAAGGCGTCACAGAACCTGACGAACCGGGCGGCTTTCACGGAGGAATCGATGTCGAGGGTCCCCGCCAGCACCGCCGGCTGATTCGCGACGATGCCGATCACCCGGCCATCCATCCGGGCGAAGCCGACAAGAATATTTCTGGCGAAATCCCGGTGCACCTGAAAAAAATAGGCTTCATCAACCACTTTCCCGATGATCTCTTCCATGTCATAGGGATGGAAGGAACTTTCGGGGATCATGCGGTTCAACGATTCATCGGCCCGATCCGGATCGTCCCGCGGTTCGACCCGGGGCGGATCCTGCATGTTATTCGAGGGTAAAAAGGAAAGGAGTTCGCGGATCAGCCCGAGGCAGGAAGCATCGTCCTGGACGGAGAAGTGGGCAACGCCGCTGCGGGAATTGTGGGTGGCGGCCCCTCCGAGTTCTTCCTTGGTGACTTCCTCATGGGTGACGGTCTTGATGACGTCGGGGCCGGTGATGAACATGTAGCTGGTCCCCTGCACCATGATATTGAAGTCGGTCAAGGCGGGGGAATAGACCGCCCCGCCGGCGCAGGGTCCCATGATGGCGGAGATCTGCGGAACCACTCCCGACGCCAGGGTATTGCGCAGGAAGATCTCGGCGTAACCGCCCAGGCTGGCCACCCCTTCCTGGATCCGGGCGCCACCCGAGTCGTTCAGTCCGAGAATCGGCGCCCCGGTTTTCATGGCGAGATCCATGATCTTGCAGATCTTCTCGGCGTACGCTTCGCTGAGGGAACCGCCAAACACGGTGAAATCCTGGGCGAAGAGGAACACCGGCCGTTCGTGAATCCGTCCATGCCCGGTGATCACGCCGTCTCCCGGGATGCGGGACCGGGCCATGCCGAAATCGGAACACCGGTGCGTCACCAGCCGGTCGATCTCCTGGAAGGTGCCGGGATCCAGAAGCTTCTCCACGCGCTCCCGCGCGGTCAGTTTCCCCGCCTGGTGCTGTTTCTTGACGCGATCGGGACCGCCGCCGATCTCCGCCGCGAGATTTCGTTTTTTTAATTCCTCGAGTCGGTCCATGAATCCAGCTCTTCATTCCACTCTTCACCACTGTTCATTCCACCGGTTCCACTTCCACGATCTTTGCGACCGACACCACGGTGTCTTCTTTTCCGGTATCGATCAACTTGACCCCCTGCGTGCTGCGGCCGCTCTTCCGGATCCCCTTCACGTCCATCCGGATCACCTTGCCGTGCGAGGTCATGATCATCACCTGATCATCGTCCTTGACCTGGAGCGAACCGATGACCAGCCCGATCCGCTTGTTGGTGCGAAGATTCGTGATTCCCTGGCCGCCCCGGCTCTGCCGGCGATATCCCCCGACCAGGGTGCGCTTGCCAAAGCCCTTCTCCGACACCGACAGGATCATTCCCTTGGCCCCCAGGGCCTCCATATCGACCAGGTAGTCGCCGGGGCGCAGCCGGATTCCCCTCACCCCCCGGGCGGTCCGGCCCATCGGCCGGACTTCCTTCTCGGCGAACCGGATGGCCAGGCCGTTCCGGGTGGCCATGAAGATATCGTGCGTTCCGCCGGTGATCTCCGCCCCCAGCAGCGAATCGCCCGGATCGATGGTGAGGGCGATGATCCCTCCAGCCCGGGGATGCGAATAGGCGGCCAGCTCGGTCTTCTTCACGATCCCCTTGCGGGTCGCCATGACGATGAACTTATCGGGCGGAAATTCCCTCGTGGAAATGAGGGTGGCGATCAGCTCCCCGGGGGCCAGGTGCACGAAATTCGCCAACGCCTTTCCCTTTCCCGCCGCCCCCACCTGGGGGATCTCGTGAACCTTGAGCCAGTGTACCCTTCCCCTGCTGGTGAAGATCAACAGGTGGTTGTGGGTCGAGGCGACGAACATCTGCTTGACGACGTCGGCCTCGCGGGGAACCATTCCGATCCGCCCCTTGCCGCCGCGCTTCTGCCGGCGGTACACCGACAGGGGGCTCCTCTTGATGTAGCCGGAATGCGTGCAGGAGATCACCATCTCCTCCTCGGCGATCAGATCCTCGATGGAGATATCCTCCGTCGCGCCGATGATCTCCGTCCGGCGTTTGTCGCCGTATTTCTTGGCGATCTCCTCCAGTTCCCGGGTGATGATTCCCATCAAAAGACGTTCGTTGGCCAGAATCTCCTTGTGCCGGGCGATTTCCTTCAATGTCTCGCGGTACTCGTCCATGACCTTCTGGCGTTCCATTGAGGTCAGGCGCTGCAGGCGGATATCAAGTATGGCCTGGGCCTGAATGTCGGAGAGCTTGAAGCGAAGGCGCAGACCCTCCTTGGCCTCCTTGGGGCCTTTCGAGTTGCGGATCAGTTTGATGACGGCATCGAGGTTGTCGAGGGCAATCTTCAGACCTTCGAGGATATGGGCCTTGGCCTCCGCCTTTCTCAGGTCGAATTGCGTCCGCCGGGTGACAACGGTCCTCCGGTGCTCGATGAAGTGGTGCAGCATCTCCTTCAGGTTGAGAACCCGGGGGCGCCCGTCAACGATTGACAGGAAGATCACCCCGAAGGTCTCCTGCATCTGGGTGTACTTGAATAGCTTGTTGAGAATGACCTGGGCAATCTCTCCCCGCTTCAGCTCGAGAACGACCCGGATGCCGTCCCGGTCCGATTCGTCCCGGATATCGGAAATCCCCTCGACCTTCCGGTCATTCACCAGGTGGGCAATCCTTTCAACCATGCGGGATTTATTCACCTGGTAGGGGATCTCGGTGATGACGATCCGTTCCCTGTCCGGTTTGGTTCCGGGCTCCACCGTGGCGCGCGCGCGTACCTGCAGGCCGCCGCGACCGGTCAAATAGGCGGAACGGATCCCCTCCCGTCCGCATATGAACCCCCCGGTGGGGAAATCGGGGCCCGGAATGAGCTTCATCAACTCTTCAATGTCGCACTCCGGATTCCGGATCAGATGGATGACGCCTTTCACCAGCTCGGAAAGGTTATGCGGAGGGATGTTTGTCGCCATGCCGACCGCGATACCGGAAGATCCCTTGAGCAGGAGGTTCGGAAGAGCCGAGGGAAGAACCACCGGTTCCCGGAGAGAATCATCGTAGTTGGGAATGAAAGGAACGGTTTCCTTGTCGAGATCGGCCATCATCTCCTGGGCGATCTTCGACATCCGGATCTCGGTGTACCGCATGGCTGCGGGAGGATCGCCGTCGATGGAACCGAAGTTCCCCTGCCCGTCGATCAGGGGATAGCGTATGGAAAATTCCTGGGCGAGCCGGACGATGGTGTCGTACACCGCGACCTCGCCGTGCGGATGGAACTTGCCGATGACGTCGCCGACCACGCGGGCCGATTTCTTGTACGATTTGTCCCAGGCGTTGTTCAGTTCCTCCATCGCGAACAGAACCCGGCGGTGAACCGGCTTCAGGCCGTCCCGGACATCGGGCAGCGCCCTGCCGATGATGACGCTCATGGCGTAGTCCACGTAGGACTTGCGCATCTCGTCTTCGATGTTTACCGGAATGCGATTGTGATCTTTCTTCTCCGAATCAGCCACTAATTCCTCGTTCGGGGTTAATCTGAATTATTTCGGGGCGGCGGCCGGGTGCCTTCTGGGCCCCGGGCTGTTTCAGATGTCCAGGAAATTGACGTTCAGGGCGTTTTCTTCGATGAATCGCCGGCGCGGTTCCACCTGATCTCCCATCAGGACGGTGAAGATCTCATCCGCCCCGACCGCATCTTCAATCTTGACCTGGAGGAGTTTTCGGACTTCCGGGTTCATGGTGGTTTCCCAGAGTTGCTCCGGATTCATTTCTCCCAGCCCTTTGTATCGCTGGATATCCACGCCCCTGCGCCCTTCCGCCATCAAATGGGCCAGAAGCTCGGTCCGGGACTCCACCCGGGTGGTCTTGCCGTTGTTCAGGATTTCGATGGGAGGAAGGTTCAGTTCCACGGTCTGTCCATGCAGGGTCTCGAGCCGCCGGAACTCCTGGGAAGAGAGAAGGTCCTTGTGAATGGCGATCTCTTCTTCGCGCCGGCCATACCGCCGCACATGGATGTCGTACATACTGCGCTCCTCGTCTCTTTCGACCCGCAGGACCTGAACATCCGCCTTGCCCAGCTTGGCGGCGAGGGCATCCACATGCTTCCGGTTCCGGAAAAGCTCCCCGTCCTCGATATTCATTTTCAGAAGAGCCCCGATCAGGTTCGGTGAAAAGCCGCGTTTTCCCAGGAACTCTCCCAGGTGGTGAAAATCGGAAAGCCGGTTCAGCAGGGTGCCGAGGTTTCGTCCCCGGAATTCCTTCTTTTGTTTCGGGATCGAGACCACCAACGCCTCCGAGGAACGCCGCATCAGGAACCTCGCGAGTTCCTTCTCGCTGCCAAGGTAAGTCTCCTTTTTCCCCTTCTTGACCCGGAAGAGCGGCGGCTGGGCAATGTACAAATACCCCCTCGTGATCACTTCCTGCATCTGCCGGTAGAAAAAGGTCAGCAGGAGGGTGCGAATGTGCGATCCGTCGACATCGGCATCGGTCATGATGATGACCCGGTGGTACCGGAGCTTGGCGATGTTGTAGTCTTCCTTGCCGATCCCCGTACCCAGCGCGGTGATGATGATCCGGATCTCCTCGCTATTCAACATCTTGTCGAACCGGGCCTTTTCCACGTTCAGGATCTTTCCCTTCAAGGGGAGGATCGCCTGGAAGCGCCGGTCCCGGCCCTGCTTGGCCGATCCGCCCGCCGATTCCCCTTCCACGAGGAACAGCTCGCAGAGGGCCGGGTCCCGTTCCTGGCAATCGGCCAGCTTCCCGGGCAAGGCGGCATTGTCGAGGGCCCCTTTACGGCGGGTGAGGTCGCGGGCCTTTCGCGCCGCGTCCCGGGCCCGGGCCGCTTCATGCCCCTTCTCGGCAATCCTGCGGGCGACGGGGGGATTTTCCTCGAAGAACCTTCCCAGCTTGTCGTTGAGGATCCCCTCGACGATCCCCTTCACCTCGCTGTTGCCCAGCTTGGTCTTGGTCTGTCCCTCGAACTGGGGGTTGGGAAGCTTGAGGCTGATGATCGCCGCCAGCCCCTCCCGCACGTCCTCTCCCGACAGAGGCGCCCTCAGGTCCCGTTTCATGGTACGGGTGAGATAGGAGTTGATCGATCGGGTCAGGGCCGATCGAAACCCGCTCATGTGGGTGCCGCCCTCCTGGGTGTTGATACTGTTGACGAAGGAATAGATATTCTCGGCGTAACCGTCGTTGTACTGCAGGGCGATCTCGACCTGAACCTTGTCCCTTTCTCCCTTCAGGAAGATCGGTTTCGGGTGGAGCGCGGTCTTGTTCTTGTTCAGAAGAGAAACGAAGGAGACGATCCCGCCGGTATATTCGAACTTGTGTTCCTTGCCGGTGCGTTCGTCCCGGATGATGATCGCGACTCCCTCATGGAGGAAGGATAACTCTCGGAGCCTTTGCGACAGGGTGTCGTAGTGAAAGCCGGTATCCTCGAAAATCTCCGGATCGGGCTTGAACCGGATCCGGGTCCCTCGTTTGCCGGTCTTTCCGGTGGCCCGGAAAGGGGTGGTCGGTTTCCCCCGGGCATATTTCTGCTGGTAGATCTTTCCATCCCTCCAGACTTCCAGGTAGAGCCATTCGGAGAGGGCGTTGGTGACGGAGATCCCGACGCCGTGAAGACCGCCGGATACCTTGTAGGCTTCGTTGTCGAACTTCCCTCCGGCATGGAGTTTGGTCATGACGACTTCCGCGGCCGGCCTTTTTTCGGTGGGGTGCATGTCGACGGGGATACCCCGTCCATTATCCTCCACCGTCACGCTTTCATCGGTGTGGATGGTCACATCCACCAGATCGCAGAACCCGGCCTGAGACTCGTCGATACTGTTATCGACCGCCTCGTAGACCAACTGGTGCAACCCGTTGACCCCGGTTGAACCGATGTACATCGCCGGGCGTTTGCGGACCGCCTCGAGTCCTTCGAGGACCCGGATCCGCTTGGCGGTGTAATCACCATGACCCGAGGCCGCTTTGGTTCCCTTTCTCATCCGCACCTCACGCCGCGGCAGGGAGGAAGAATCTGTCAAACGTTGAGCCTTTGTTCCCATTGGCGAGGGAGGCGATCAATCGCCCGGGTGAGATTTTCCTCCGCTTGGCACTGGATCGATCCGGCATTCTACAGGGGCAGGCCCTGAATGGCTCGAAGAGAGGAAGTTGAAACAGGGGAATGGAACGATAGAAACCATAACCCTGCGATTCTATCACAGATCTCCGTTTAACGCTTCTCCTCACCCGATCCCGGGAACTGCATCGGCATCACCACGTAGAGAAAGTCCAGGGCAGGGTTCTCCTCCGCCGGGGTGAATAAACCGGCCGCCTGGGGATCCTTGAGGTCGATCTGAAAGGCTTCCGATCCGACTATACTTATAAAGTCAGCCACGTATCCGTAATTGAAGCCGATCCGGACCGGCTTCCCGTCATACTCGACATCCATTTCTTCCCTGGCTTCCCCGAGGCCTGCCTCCCGGCAGGACAATTCCAGCTTTCCCTGCCGGAGCGCCACCTCCATCAGGCTCGATTTCTCGCCCGACATCAGGCTCACCCTCCGGACCGCCTCGAGCATATCGGCGGTTCGGACCCGGAATTTCTTATCACTTCCGGTCGGAACCACCTTCTGGTACGGCGCAAAATTCCCCTCCACCGTATTGGTGACCATGAGCCAGGATCCGCACTGGAAAAAGAGATGATTATCTTCATTCCAGAAATTCAAAACCGGATCCTCATCCGCCTCGAACCGTTCCAGGTTCACCAGCGCCTTCTTTGGAATGATGACCTGAACCTCCTCCGCCGCGGTCTTTCCCTTCCCTGCCTGCCAGGCCTCGGCCTTGGCCCGGACCACGCTGAGGCGGTGGCCATCGGTGGCGGCCATTTCCAGATTGTCACCCTTGAGGGCCATCAGCAAACCACTATAAACATACCGGGTATCTTCCCCGGCGGTGGCGAAAACCACTCTCCGGAACATGCTCTTGAGGGTATTGAAATCGAAATGGATCGGGTCGGCCGATGGAATCTTCGGGATCCTTGGAAACTCATCAGGAGACCCCACTTCCATCTGGAAGCGGCTCTTCCGGCACCGAATACCCAGGCCCCCGGATTCCTTCAAGATGACCGACACTTCCTCATCAGGGAGAAGGCGGGCGATCTCGAACAACCGCCTGCCGTTGGTGGTTGAACTACCCGGCTCGGCCACATCGGCGGGGCAGCTCGTCGTCACGGTGACCTCTGAATCGGTGGCGGTCAGATCGAGATGTCCGGAAGAACCGCCGTTCCCCCCCATCTTCGCCTGGATCAGGACATGCTGAAGAATCGGCAAGGTTGACTTCCGTTCGGTCACTGATTGAACCTTCTGGAGGTGGCGGAACAGGTCCGTTCTTTTGACTGTGAATTTCATCTCTCTTCTCCTTCTGAAAGAATAGATAAATATACATAACTTAACAGCAGTAGTAGCAGTAGGCTCTCCGGATTTGTGGAGACGGTGCCGGAATCATTCATGGGCCGGTAGTTTTACCGGATCTCTTGATGGTTGAAGAGTTGTGGAAAGCCAGGTAGCCGACTGCGGAAAGATGTTCGGTCCGGCGGCAAGACATCGGTTTTCCACCGGTATTCCTTTTTTGCCCCGGCCGGGATTGTGAAAAACCTTCATAACCTATTTCAGGCCTTGCGTAAGGCTGTCGATCAGCCTGCGGAAATCCGGATTATCCTGCATTCGGACTTCAACCTTTCGTATTGCGTGAATCACCGTCGAGTGGTGTTTCCCTCCGAAAAACCCCCCTATGGTCGGCAGGGAAAATTCGGTTAGATTCTTGCAAAGAAACATCGCCACCTGCCTCGGAAGAACGATCTGGGGGCGGTTGTTTTTTGATTTCAGGTCGAAAACACGGACCTTGAAATGGTCGGCGACCATTCTCTGGATCGCCTCGACGGTCACCATGGGAGGATCGGTTTTCAACAGCTCGGAAAGGGCTTCCTGGGCCAGGGGCAGATCGATGGAACGGCCGGTCATGGAGGCGAAGGCGAGGAGGCGCAGCAAGGATCCTTCCAGTTCCCGGATGTTGGACCCGGTCCGGCCGGCGATGTACAAGCCCACCTCCTGGGGAAGACTCACCCGGTGGGTCTCGGCCTTCTTTCGGAGAATTGCCACCTTGGTTTCCAGGTCGGGAGGCTGGATATCGGCGATCAGGCCCCATTCGAACCGGGACCGGAGCCTTTCTTCCAGGGTGGGGATCTCCCTCGGATGGCAGTCACTGGAGATCACGATCTGTTTCTGGGCATCGTACAGTTCGTTGAAGGTATGGAAAAACTCTTCCTGGGTACGTTCTTTTCCGGCAAGAAACTGGATGTCGTCGACCAGGAGAATATCGATGTCGCGGTACCGTTTCTTGAAATCGATCGTTTTTTCGAAACGGATGGCGTTGATCAGCTCGTTCATGAACTTTTCCGATGATATATACCGCAGTTTCAGGTCTTCCCGGGTGGAGCGGAGCCGATTGCCGATCGCCTGCATGAGATGGGTCTTCCCCAATCCTACCCCGCCATATATGTACAAGGGGTTGTAGTGCAGGGCTGGTTGATCGGTGACCGCGGTGGAGGCTGCATGGGCGAACTGGTTGCAGGAACTCACGACAAAATTTTCGAAGGTGTATTTTGGATTCAAGGGAGAAACTGCCGGGGTGGGCCGGACCGGCATCCCTCTTTCCCCGTTTCCCCGTTTGAGCGGGGGTGCATAGGAGGGGGCGGGGTTTGCCTCCTCCGACTCCGATACCCGGAAATGGATCCGGGCGCCGGGATGGCCGAAATCATTCAGAACCGCAAGGATCTCATTCAAGAAGTTGCGGTGTATCCATTCCGCGAAAACCCGGTTGGGAACCGCAAGGGTCAGGTCGGATGAGTTCCAGGAGGCCTGCCTGGTTGGCCTTAACCAGGTATCAAAGCTCCGGGGTTCCACCTGTTCCCGCAAACGAGTGAGGATCCGCGGCCAGATCTCTTCTTGCCTAACTTGTTGATAATTCATATCAATATGCCTCGCCGAAAACTCCCGTCAATACGGGGAAATAATGGAAAATTCCGCCCCTTCAGGGTTTCCACAGGTTTTCAACAGATGTGGAAAAATAAGGCTTCGAATACCCCTATTCATCATAGGCTTACAAGAATTCCACCAACTGTTCCGGAATCCGACCCTGATATTTTCCTCCCTCCCTCCAGATATGGGGTCTCCCGGCGACCCTACCGAAGATTTTGTGGGGATCGGATCTTTTCGGGGCGTCCCTCGCGTTACCCGGAAACAAGACCGGCGCAAGGGCATTGTGAAGACCCCGAAACGAAAAAGGAATGGATTGCCCTGAGGATTTCGAAAGGGGTTGGTTACCCTTCCGGAGAGGATGGTAACACAGATGGAAAACGGATCCAAGGAAAAATTCGACAAGTTTCCGCAAGAACCTGCCGTCATCTGGCAATCTTTCGTTGACAGAATTCCGCGGAATCGATATAATCCGGCGTTTGGTCAGAAAGAGAATGATTTTGGCGCGGGATAGGGTTTATGAAGAGAACTTTCCAACCGAACAACCGAAGGCGGCACCGGACCCACGGTTTCCTGGTGCGAATGCGTACCCCGGCCGGGAGGGCCGTGATCAAAAGACGGCGCCGGAAGGGGCGGAAGCGCCTGGCTGTCTGAGAGATCGCGACCAACGATTCCCCCCCGCGGTCCGGGTGCGCAAATCGACTGAATACCGCCGCATCTATGATGGGGGACGGAAAATCGTCCGGCGGGGATTCGTCCTGTTCTATCTTCCCAATGGAACTCCAGACCATCGACTGGGGATCACGGTAACCAAGCGGGTGGGTGACGCAGTTACCCGGAACCGGTACAAGAGGCGGATTCGTGATTCCTTCCGGAGGAAAAGACAGGAATTGGGCCCGATCGGAGTGGATTTCATCGTCCATGTGAGACACGCTTTCGGGGATCTTTCGGGAGGGGAATGGGAGAAGGAGTTCCGCTGGTGTGGCGCCAGGGTCCAGAGGGAATTGGAACGCGGTTGAGCCTGGGAGCCCGGCTCGCCGTTCGTGGCATTCGTGGATATCAGATTTTTTTGTCCCCCCTGTTACCGGCCGCTTGCCGTTTCCGGCCAACCTGTTCCGCTTATTGCCGGGAGGCCATCCATCGTCATGGCCTGTGGCGGGGACTTGGATTTACGATGAAGCGTCTGATTCGCTGCCACCCGTTCCACTCGGGAGGGTTCGATCCCGTTCCTTGACCCCCGCGCCGGCCGGCGAGTATCCCGAAAATGGAAAAGCGTGCTCTAGTTGCGTTCGCGCTGTCGCTGCTGGTCCTTCTGGCCTGGGGAAGGTTTTTCGCTCCCCGGCCGCCGGTGCCTGTGGGCGATCCCGCCGCCGGTGAGATCTCCCTACCCCTTGCCGATCGGGTCGAATCTCCGCCCGTTCTTCCTGCCGAACATTCCGAACCCGAGCCCGCGCGGGAAGCCGGATCGTCAGGCCTCCCCGAGCCGATCGTGGCCGCGGACCGCCAGGAAAGGATCCGGGTCGAAACGCCGGAATACATCCTGACCCTGGACAATCGCGGCGGGGTGGTCACCAGCTGGATTCTCAAGGATTACACCGACCAGGAGGGTAACCCTCTGGAGGTGGTGTCTCCTGCCGCCCGCCGCCTCGACAGTTTTCCCCTCTCTCTCCATGCCGAGGATGCCGGGTTGGACGAACGCATCAACGCCGCCGTGTACAGTGTCGACAAGGGCAGGGTGACGAAGGGAGACTCGGTTTTCCAGCGGGTTTCCTTTCGGTATGCTGATGGCGCCGGCCTGGTCATCGAGAAGGTTCTGGAAGTGGGGCCGGGTTACCTTTCCCGTTTCCAGGTCCGGGCCGTGGGTCCCGGCGGGCCCCTGCCATTGACGGTCCAGCTCGGGCCGGGATTCGGGATTCCGACGGAGGAAAAGGAAAAGAGCCGTTTCTACGTTCGCGGGCAGGCGGTCCTCCTGAGGCAAGGGGGGGGACTGACCACGATCAACCGGTCGAGGCTCAAGACGGGAGAGCTCCGGCGGGAGACAGGGGCCTTCCAGTGGGGCGGAATTCAGGACACTTACTTCTCGGCCCTTCTGATACCCGAACAGGGAACGATTCCGGAGGCGATGGTCCGGTCGTACCGGGTGGTCGACCAGGGAAGGGAAAGGAACTACCTCACCTTCACGATTCCCCTTGCCGGCGAACGGACCGATTTTTCCCTGTTTGTCGGTCCCAAGGACCTCGACATTCTCACGCCCCTGGGTCACGGCCTGCCAAGCGTGGTCGATTTCGGCAAGTGGATGGCCCCGATCGCCCGGGTCTTGCTGGTCGCCTTGAAATTCATCAACCAGAGGGTGAACAACTTCGGATGGTCGATCGTCATCCTGACGGTCGCCATCAAACTCCTGTTCTTCCCGCTGACCCAGCGCAGTTCCGTCTCGATGCGCCGGATGCAGCTGAAGATGAAAAAGGTCCAGCCGCGCGTCAAGGCGATCAAGGAACGTCAACGGAAACACAGGAAGGATTCGAACTCCCGCCAGAAGATGAACCAGGAAATGATGGAGCTCTACAAGAAGGAGGGGATCAACCCCCTGGGCAGCATGAGCGGTTGTCTGCCAATGCTGCTGCAGCTTCCGGTCCTCTTGGGCCTGTACCGGCTTCTTTCGGTTGCGATCGAGCTTCGCCACGCTCCATTCCTCTTCTGGCTGACCGATCTGTCGCAGAAAGACCAGTATTACGTCACCCCGATCATCATGGGTCTGTCGATGTTCCTCCAGCAAATGTTGAACACCCCCGTGGGAATCGATCCCGCCCAGCGCCGGATGATGATGATGATGCCGCTCGTCTTCACCTTCTTTTTCGTGAATTTTCCGAGCGGGCTCGTCCTCTACTGGCTGGTGAACAACATTCTGGGAATTGCCCAGCAATATCTGGTGAATCAACAGGTCGAACGGATGGAAGGGAAGGAACTAGGAGCCAGAAATGGAAAACTTCAAGGAGTTTCAAGGTAGGGATCTGCAAGATGCCTTGAGCAGGGCCGCAACGGAACTCGATCGCCCTGAACGGGATCTGGACTATGAAATCGTTTCGGAGGGACGGAAGGGATGGTTTCTTGGAATGGGCAGCCGCGGATTCCAGATCCGGGTCAAGATGGCGCGCCCGGCCGCTTACGAGACCCCGCCGGAAGATGGTTCGGTGGAGATCCTGGAGTCGCTGGTTTCCGACCTTCTGGAGGGGATGCAGATGGACATGGATTTCCGGATCCAGCAGGAGGATGGTTGCCTGCGGGTGAATCTCAGCGGACCGGACCGGGAATTCCTGATCGACCCCAAGGGGGAGATCCTCAACGCCTTTCAGTTCATCCTCACCCGAATGTCGCGCCGGAATTTTCCCGAGCATATCCGGATCCTCGTCGATAGCGACGGTTTCCGGAAGAAACTGGATGAGGAGATCGTTCAGATGGCCCGCGACGCGGCGGACCGGGTCAGGCAGCGGGGGGAACCGAGCCGCCTGCCTCCATTGAACCCCTACGAGCGGAGGCTCGTCCATACCGCGCTTCGTTCCGAGACCCGGGTGGTCACCAGGAGCATGGGCGAGGGGTTTCTGAAGCGGATCAGCATTTTTCCGGCCCGGGGAGGATCTGGCGGTTCGGTCAACGATGGCCGGCGCCGCAGGCCGTAGGATGTGAAACCTCTTATCGAAGATACCATCGCGGCGGTATCTACCCCACCCGGCCGGGGCGGCATCGGGATCCTCCGGTTGAGCGGCCGGGAATCGTTGCCGGTGGCAAGGCGGATGTTCCGGCCGAACACGCCCCCCCCTTCCCCCGATTCTCCCTGGATCCCCGTTCCCAGAAGAGTTTGCCTGGGAACCATTCATTCTCTTCGGGACGGGCGCACACTCGATCAGGCCTGTTTGACCTATTTTCCCGCCCCCAACAGCTATACACGGGAAGATGTCGTGGAACTGAGTTGCCACGGCGGTCAACGGCTCATGGACCTGGTACTCGACCAGGCCCTGGCGGGCGGGGCCCGGCTGGCCGAACCGGGAGAGTTCACGCTGAGGGCCTACCTCGGGGGAAGGATCGATATCACCCAGGCCGAAGCGGTTCAGGATCTGATCGAGGCCGAATCGGAGAAGGAGGTCGAGATCGCCTCGGCACAACTTCAGGGGAGCCTTCTGAAAATGGTGAACTCCCTGCGGGACGGTCTGCTCGATCTGGTGGCCGAGGCGGAGGCGAGGGTAGAGTTCGTCGAGGAACAGGAGCACTTTCCTTCCCGGCGGGATCTGATCGATTCCTTCTCCCGACTGGAGGGCCGGGTGCGGGAGGCGGCATCGACCTACCGGATGGGCAGGCGGATACGGGAGGGATTTTCGGTCGCCATCCTGGGGCTCCCGAATGTTGGCAAGTCTACTATTTTCAATAGTTTAGTTGGGTCTTCCCGGGCCATTGTCACGGCCGATCCGGGCACCACCCGGGACGTGATCTCCGAGATGCTGGAGATGGAAGGGGCAAGAATCCGGCTACACGATACGGCAGGTTTGCGGCAGGCGGAAAATGATGCCGAGGCGGAGGGGATTCAGAGAGCCAGGCAAGTGGCAACCGACGCCGACCTGATCCTCTTCGTTTTCGATCTCAACCGGCCCGTGTCGGCCGAGGAGTTCAGGACGGTCGAGTCGATCGGGCCGGAAAGGGTGATTCCGGTCTGGAACAAGTCCGACCTGGAGCCCGATCGGGCGATTCCGGCCGGCGAAATTCCCGGCGGAACCGGACCGTCCTTTCGCCTGTCCGCCTTGAAGGGAGAGGGGATCGAACAGCTCCGCAAGGAGATCGTCAAGCGGACGGGAACGGGTCCGGGAACCGGAAATGGAAAGGTGGTGATCTCCCGGCTACGCCACCAGAGGCTCCTGGAGGAGGCGGCCGGAAACCTATCCCGGTGCGCCGAGTCGGCCCGCAAGGGCGCGACGGAAGAATACCTCCTGGTCGACCTGCATGGCGCGCTCCGATGCCTGGGCGCGATTATCGGGGGGGTGGAAATGGATGATGTTTACGAATCGATCTTTTCCCGGTTCTGCATCGGAAAATGAATCAACAACACCGTTTTGATGTGATCGTCGTCGGCGCCGGGCACGCGGGATGCGAGGCGGCCCTGGCGGCCGCCCGGATCGGCTGCCGGGTGGGCGTCATCGTGATGGATCGGCGCGCGATCGGGCGCATGTCCTGCAACCCCGCCATCGGCGGACTGGCGAAGGGGCATCTGGTCCGGGAAATCGATGCCCTCGGCGGGGAGATGGGTTTGGCGATCGATTCCACCGGGATCCAGTTTCGCCTGCTCAACCGCAGCCGGGGCCCTGCCGTGCAAGCACCCCGCGCGCAGGCCGACAAGAATGCCTATTCCAGGCGCATGGCCCAAGTCCTTCATTCGACCCCGGGCCTGGAGGTGATCGAAGGCAGGGTGGATCGGATACTCGCCCGGTCCGGCGCGGTGACGGGAGTCGAAGTGGCGGCCGGGGCACTCTACGAGGCGGCCTCGGTGGTGGTGACCACGGGGACCTTCCTCGGAGGGATCATGCATTGCGGATCGGAGTCGCGGGCCGGTGGAAGGGTTGGCGAGTCGGCCGCCATGGAGATGTCCGGGTCGCTCCGATCGTTCGGTTTCCGCATGGGCCGGCTGAAGACGGGAACCCCGCCCCGGCTCGACGGAACCACGATCGATTTCGACAGGTTCAAGCCTCAACACGGCGACCCGGACCCGGTCCCATTCTCCTTCGCGACCGGCCGGATCGATCGGCGACAGGTACCCTGTCATATCTGCTACACCAATCCCAGGGTGCATGACCTGATCCGGCGAAACTTCTCGAAATCGCCTTTATTCACCGGTCAGATCCGTTCACGGGGTCCCCGCTACTGTCCATCGATCGAGGACAAGGTGATCCGGTTCGCAGATCGGTCCCGGCACCAGATATTTCTGGAGCCCGAAAGTCTCGATACTGATGAGATTTACGTGAACGGCCTGTCGACCAGCCTGCCGGCGGACGTTCAGGAAGAGATGGTACACGGCATAGAAGGGCTTGAAACCGCCAGGGTGATACGTCCCGGCTACGCCGTGGAGTATGATTTCATCGATCCCCGGGAGCTCGACCACCCCCTGGAGACCCGGAATGTGAAGGGGTTGTTTCTTGCCGGCCAGATCAACGGCACCACCGGCTACGAGGAGGCCGCGGCCCTCGGCCTGATGGCCGGAATCAATGCCGCCCTCCGGGTCCGAGGCGACGCCTCCCTGGTCCTGGGGCGCCACGAGGCCTATATCGGCGTGTTGATCGATGACCTGGTTCTCAAGGGGACCGAAGAACCTTACAGGATGTTTACTTCCCGGGCGGAGAGCCGGCTGCTGCTCGGCATCGATTCGGCCGACCTCCGGTTGACCGAGGCCGGATACCGCGCCGGGCTAGTCGGGGAGGTCCAGTACCGCCGGTTCAGGGAAAAGAGGGAGCGCTGCCGGCGGGCTCGGAAGTTTCTTTCCGGCACCCGGATCGGCCCCGATTACGGTGTCCGTTCCCGGGAAAAAGTTGTCTTTGGCGACCTCCTGACCCGACCCGGCTGGAGCCTGGACCGGATTGCGACCCTCTCCGGCGCCAGAGAATTGTCCGATTTGAGGCGCCGGGAGACCGGGCTCCTGGAAATGGAGTTCCGGTACCGGGGTTATGTGGAGCGGCAACAGCGTGAAGTCCTGAGGCTGCGGGGAGAAGAGGATAGGAAGATCCCGGAGAAGATCGACTACTCTTCCATGGCGGGGCTTTCCCGGGAATCGATGGAAAAGCTGGAGAGCGCCCGCCCGGTGAATCTGGGTCAGGCGATCCGGATTTCCGGGATCACCCCGGCCGCGGTGTCTCTTCTCCGGGTCCATCTGGAGAAATTGCGGAGGGAATCGGCCAGTGTTCCGCCAGATTCTTCGCGAAGAAGCCGAAAAGTTGGGTCTGAATCTTCCCCCTGACACCGCTCAGGCCGGGATGGAGCTCCATTTTCATCTCCTGAAAAAGTGGAACGCCAGGGTCAACCTGACCTCGATCCGGGATGACAGGGAGATGGTCCGGAGGCACTTCCTGGAATCGATCCAGGCCGCGCCGTTTCTCCAGGAGGTCGGCCCCATCCTCGATTTCGGCTCCGGGAATGGCTTCCCCGGTGTCCCGCTCGAGCTTCTCCACCAGGGGAAACTCATGGTTCTGGACGCTTCCCGGAAGAAATGTTCCTTTCTGAAGGAGCTTTTCCGGCAACTGGAATGGGAGGCGTCGGGTGTGATTCACCGCCGGGTGAATCATGCCTCCGACCTCCAGGATCTGGGCCGATTTCAATACCTGACGGCAAGGGCGGTTTCCCTGACACCGGAGCTGCTTTCGGGACTCCCGGACATCCTGAGACCGGGAGGATTGGCCCTCTTTTTTGTGGGTGAAAAACAGGTGCCGGGCATCGAAAAGATGGTGGGCGGTCAGGCCTGGGTCCAGAAGATTCCTCTCCAGGGGAGGAAAAATGCCTGCCTGGCGGTGGTCCGGGTCCAAAATGTTCCACGTGGAACATTTCCGGTCGATCAGCCCCCTTCCTGAGGCACCGTCCAATCCCCAGCTCCCGCCAGTCGGTCTTCCGGTCCTTGCATGGTTCCTTCAGGATCCAGATGTTCCACGTGGAACATTCGGGAGAATTCAAGGAGGGTCTATGGAGGAAATGGAGAGGTTATGCTAATCTACCGCCCGGTCCCCGGTCGATTTCGACCGGAGAGGTTCCGGAAACCGGATGTCCAGAGTCATTGCCATCGCTAACCAGAAAGGCGGGGTGGGCAAAACGACCACCGCGATAAACCTTTCCGCCGCCCTGGCGGTTGCGGAGAAAAGGGTTTTGCTCATCGATGCAGACCCGCAGGGGAGCTCCACCCGGGGCCTCGGCCTGAAGAGGCAACCGGACCAGTCTGGACTCTATGAGGCGTTGCTGAACGGATCCCAGTTGTCCGATGTCTGCATGCCGACAGGTTTGAAATTCCTGAAGATTGTCCCCTCCAGCAGGGATCTGATCGGGCTGGAGGTGGAACTCCTGGGAATGGAGGGACGGGAATACCGGTTGCGGAAAACAATTGAATCGGTCAAAGATCGATTTGACTATATCTATATCGACTGTCCACCCTCCCTGGGTATCCTCACGCTCAACTCCCTGGCGGCCGCGGATGGGGTACTTATCCCCGTCCAATGCGAATATATGGCGCTGGAGGGAGTTTCCGACCTCATGGAGACCCTCAAAAGGGTGAAACGGTCGATCAACCCCTCCTTACGGATTGAGGGTGTTCTTTTGACCATGTACGATGATCGTACGAATCTTTCCAGACAGGTGGCGGCGGAGATCCGGAAGTATTTCAAGGATTTGGTGTACCAGACCCTCATCCCCAGGAACGTGAAGATCAGCGAGGCCCCCAGTTTCGGTAAACCGGTCTTTCTGTACGATATCAACTCGAAAGGGGCGGTCTCGTACATGAATCTCGCGAAAGAGGTACTTGATCATGACCAGACAGGCGCTCGGAAAGGGGCTTGACGCTCTCCTTCCTGACACGTATCTCCTTTCAAATGAAGAGGTTATCATGGTTCTGGTGGATCAAATCCAGCCGAACCCTTATCAACCCCGTACCAGCATCAACAGGGAAACCAGGCAGGAGCTGGAAGGTTTGAAGCAATCGATCCTCGCCAACGGAATCATTGAACCGTTGATTGCCAGGCGGGAAAAGGGAGAAATCCAGCTGATTTCGGGGGAAAGGCGGCTCAGGGCGGCAAAGGCGGCCGGTCTGGATCGGGTTCCGGTGATCTTCCGGCAACTGGATGATGAAAAATTGCTGGAGGTAGCCCTGGTGGAGAACCTGCAGAGACGCTCCTTGAACCCGATCGAAGAGGCAAGGGCGTACCAGCATCTCCTGAAAACCCGGAACCTCTCGCAGGCGGAAATGGCGAAGCGGGTGGGAAAGACCCGCTCGGCGGTGGCCAACAGTCTCAGATTGCTGGGCCTTCCCGAGGAGATCCGGGATGATGTCGCCGAGGGGCGGCTCACCATGGGACACGCCAAGGTCCTTCTCGGCCTGGAGGCGAAGGAGGAGATCCTGGCCCTGGCCCGGCGGATCCGGAAGGAGGGGATGTCGGTCCGGGATCTGGAGGATCGGCTGAGGCAAGGGCAGGCCCGAAGGAAGGTTCGCCCCCGGCCGGCTTCCCGCGACCCCCATCTGGAGGCGGCGGAGGCAGCACTCCGAGACCTGCTCTGCGCCCGGGTGCGGATCAAATCGACCGGAGGAAAGGGATCGATCCGGATCGAATTCCATACAGCGGAGGAACTGGAACGGATATATGATCTGTTAACAAAAATCCCGCACGCTCGATGAAGCGGGAAGGAGGAAACGGAAAAATGGCTGAATCGAAATTCAGTGGAGGAGAGTTGTCGGGCTACCTCGGCAGGGGGACGGAGGTGAACGGCGAGATCCGGTTTGCCGATACCCTGCGGGTCGATGGAAAGATCACCGGGAAAATTGTTTCCGAAAACGAACTGATCGTCGGGGAGAC
>JAPUIV010000279.1 GCA_027296665.1 Acidobacteriota bacterium
CAGGTACCGCGCCCGGCCCGCACCTCCAGCACCTCTGCCGTCGCACCCTCCAGTTCGATCCGGTCGCCGGGTTGTAGCAAGCGGCCGATGCGGCTCATCAACAGGCCGGAGAGAGTGTCCACCTTGGGGGCGCGCAGATCCAGATTGAGTTCACGGTTGATCCGGCCGATCGGGAGATGACCCTTCACGATGAATTCGACGGGGCTCTCGCGCACGATATCGGGGGATTCGGAGTCAAATTCATCCTGGACGGCCCCGACGATCTGTTCGAGAACGATCTCCAGGGTGATCATTCCCACGGTGGTACCGTATTCGTCGATGACCATCGCCATATGCTGATGGGTCCGTTGAATTTCCCTGAGCAGCATATTGATCGGCATCGTTTCCGGCACGTAGCGCAAGGGCCGCTTGATCGATGCCAGATCGATCGGGGAATCCTGCGAGACTCCGACCAGATCCTTGATATGCACCAGACCGATCGCCTTGTCGATTGCGCCTTCGCATAAGGGATAACGGGTGTGTTTGGTTTTTTTTGCCAGCTCCAGGCTGGCCACCAAGGGCGCCCCCGGATCGAGAAAAACGATTTCCTGGCGCGGGACCATCACCTGGCGGCAAACCAGTTCATCGAAATGGAACACGGCGCTCGCCATCCTCAATTCGGATTGGGTCAATTCTCCCGATTGCGCCCCAAGGCGGATCAGGGCCAGGATCTCCTTCTCCGTGACCGACGGGCTCCGGTTTCCCCGGGTGAAGAGAGACGAGATTTTTTGGGTCGCCCAGACTGCGGGAGCCAGAATTTTCTGGATACCGGTCAGGGGCCAGACGATGTGCGGCCAGACGGCCCGCCACCGGGTCACGCCGAAGGTCTTCGGGAGGATCTCCGAGAAGAAGAGGATTGCCAGGGTGAGGCCGATCGAAAAAAGGGGCATTGCCTGTAGCCCCAGGACCTGAACCGCGTACATGCCCGCGAGGGTGGCCCCCCCGGTGTTGGCAATGGTATTCAGGATCAGGATGGCGGAGGTGGGCTGGGTGATATCCTTTTTCATTTCCAGAAACCGGGTGGCCACCCGCCGGTGATTCCCCTCCGTCCTGGCCGCCTCCAGGACCGCCATCCTGGTGGAATACAGAATGGCTTCGAATAGAGAACAGATCCCGGAAATGAAAAGAGTCAGGAAGGTCACAAGGATCAGGATATTCATTTAACGGCTCCCCTCCCGGGGCCGCTCCTTCGGTTGGAATCCGTTGTGGAATGAGGAAGCGGAGCCGGTGGCATCCGAATCTCAGGAAGGAATGGTCTTTCTGCGCCTTTTGATCTGTTCCGTCGTCATGTTCGTTTTCCGGATCTTGGCTGTTTCCGAGGATCTGTCCAGGTGGGTCCGGTTCCTGCCCGCTTCCTTGGCACGAAACAGGGCGGTATCGGCCGCCTTCACCAGTTCGGTGGAACTGTGGATCCGGCTGTTCGAGGGGAAGGTGGCGATTCCGGCGCTCACCGTGAGCCGGGCATTGCGGCGAGAGGGAAGGAATGAAAATTTTTCGGTAGCCTCTCTGATTCGCTCCGCCAGAATTTTCGCCTGCGGGCCGTCCGTCTGGACCAGAATGATGGCAAACTCCTCGCCGCCGTAGCGGGCCACAAAATCAGTTTCCCGTGCGTTCTCCAGGAGAATCGCAGCGAAGGTCCTTAACACCCGGTCTCCCTCCAGGTGCCCGAAGCGGTCGTTGATCCCTTTGAAGCGGTCGAGGTCCAGAATGATGCAGGAAAGAAAATTATCGTACCTCTCGGCCCGTTTGAACTCTTCTTCCACCCGTTCGCTGAAATATCGGTAATTGTACAGCTGGGTCTTGGCGTCGAAGGCCAGTATCTTCTTGAGCCTGCCGTTGGCCTTCTTGAGGCGCAGATTGGCCTGCTGGAGTCCGCTGTACTCCTTCCGCTTCTTGAGAATGGTTCGGATGCGAACCCCGACCTCCTCGAACCGCAGGGGCCGGAGGATGAAGTCATCCACTTCGGTCTCGATCCCCTCCCTGTCCTGTTTTCCCCGCGGCCGCAACATGATGATCGGGAGGCGGGTGCCGCCCCTTTGCCTGCGAAGAATCTGGGCCAGCTCCAGGCCGTTCGAGTCCCCGGTCGATCGGTTCCAGAGAACCAGGTCGAGTGTTTCCTTGCGGATTTTCTCCAGCGCCTCCTTGCCGGTTGCGGCGGAAAGGACACGGTACTTCTGTCGGTGAAGCCAGTTCCGGAGCCTGGCAGAGGAGGGGGGATTCTGTTCCACCAGCAGGATGCGGTAATCATCCCTCATTTAGGTTCCCTCTCAGTCCATCTGTTTCCGCAAAAAGGTGGGGATCTCCAGCTCTTCCTGGAGACTCCGGTAGTTCGGTCCAAAGGGAGATTCTTCCGGTTCCAGACGAAGCTGATTTCCCTCCTGGCTGGAAGCCGTTCCCCGGATCCTCTCCCGGCCTCTGCCGCGATCTTCCCGGATGATTTCCCCGGTGGCCTGTACGTTGGGAAAGGAGTCCGCTTCTCGCCGGAACCCCGTGGCGATGACGGTGACCTTCAACTCCGACTTCATCTGCGGGTCGATGACCGCCCCGAAGATGATATTGGCGCCCGGATCGGCCGTTTTCTGGATGATGGTGGCCGCTTCGGCCACCTCGTGCAGGGTCATGTCCGGTCCCCCGGTGACGTTGATGAGTACGCCCTTCGCCCCGTCGATGGTGGTGTCCTCGAGCAGGGGTGAGGAGATCGCCCTCTGCGCCGCCTCGACCGCTCGATGCTCGCCGGTTCCGCTGCCCGTTCCCATCAGGGCCATTCCCATGCCGGACATGATCGTCCTCACGTCGGCGAAATCGAGGTTGATCTCTCCAGGAATGGTGATCAGATCGGAGATCCCCTGGACTGCCTGACGGAGGATGTCATCGGCGTACAGGAAGGCGTCCGTCAAGGAAGTTCCTGGTTCGACGGTGTTCAGGAGTTTCTCGTTGGGGATGGAGATCACCGTATCGACGCATTCTTTCAGATTCTGAAGCCCTTCTTCCGCCTGATCGTTCCGGCGGCGGCCCTCGAACTGGAAGGGTTTGGTGACGACCGCGACTACCAGGGCCCCCAGCTCGCTTGCCAGGTTCGCTATGATTGGGGTCGCGCCGGTACCCGTTCCGCCGCCGAGCCCGGCGGTGATAAAAACCATGTCGCTCCCCTCCAGGAGTTCGATGATCTTCTCGGTGTCTTCCAGGGCCGCCTGGCGCCCGAGTTCCGGATCGGCCCCGACCCCGAGACCCTTGGTGAGCTTTTCCCCGAGCTGAATCCTCACCGGCGCGCGTGATTTTTGCAGGGCCTGACTGTCGGTGTTGGCGGCGATGAATTCAATTCCCTTGAGTTTCTTTTCGACCATCCGGTTGACGGCGTTGCAACCGCCGCCTCCCACGCCGAAAACCTTGATCTTGGCGCCGCAGAGCGGCGGGGATTCGTCTATGGAAAGGAGCAGCTTTTTCCCGGATCTCTTTTTGTCTCCCTTTTCGTCGTCCATCAAGATCATCAAGATTCCTCCTAAAAATCGATCCTTTATCCAATCACAGGAAATCCTGGAACCAATCCCGGATCCGGGTCGTAACGCGGCCCAGGGAAATCTGCCGCCAGGGTGCCGGTTTCAGTTCGCGACGGGAATTCGCACCGTGCACCACCAGGCCCACGGCAGTAGCGTGGGCGGGACTGTCAACAACGTCGATGAGACCGCCAATTCCGTTCGGGGTGCCCCGGCGAACCGGCCGATCGAAAAGATCCTCCGCGATCTCGGTGATCCCGTCCAGGAGGCAACCTCCGCCGGTAAAGACCAGTCCCGCGTTCAGTGAGGATTCGAATCCCGCACGTTTGATCTCCTCCCGTAAAAGACCGAGAATCTCGTCGGCGCGGGGGCGGATGATCTCGCACAGCAGTTGGCGGGAAAGGACGCGCGGTTTCCGGCCTCCCACGCTCGGAACTTCGATCGTTTCGTCTTCCGGTACCAGGGAAGGAAGGGCGCAGCCGTATTTCATCTTGATCCGTTCCGCCTCCGAATGGGGAGTTCGAAGACCGACCGCAATGTCGTTGGTAAAATGATCGCCGCCGCTGGGAAGGGAATACACATGCCGTATCGCCCCTCTTTCGAAGATGGCCAGGTCGGTTGTCCCGCCGCCGATATCCACGAGGCCGACCCCCATCTCCCGTTCATCCCGGCTCAGGACGGTCTGTCCCGCGGCCAGGTTTTCCAGGGTTACCGCCTCCACCTCGATTCCCGCGCGGTTGACCGCATTTACCAGGTTTTGAACCGCGGCGACAAATCCGGTTACCAGATAGACATTCACTTCCAGGCGGGTGCCGGACATCCCCAACGGTCTGTCGATCCCTCCCTGATCATCGACTATGAATTCCTGCGGCAAGGCGTGGAAAATCTCCCGGTCCTGGGGCACCGATACCGAACGGGCGGCATGAAGGACTCTTCGTATATCCTCGCGGGTGATCTCGTGGTCCCGGGAGGTGATCGCGACCACTCCCCGGCTGTTGAAGCCGCGAATGTGTCCGCCGCTGGTCCCGACGAAGGCCCGGCCCACGCTGACCCCCGACATCAGTTCGGCTTCTTCGGCGGCGCATTTGATCGATTCAACCGTGGCGTCCATATCGACCACCACCCCCTTGCGAAGTCCTTTCGAAGGGGAATTTCCGATTCCGATGACGTCCAGACCGCCCTTCTCATCCCTTTCCGCGACGATGAGAGTGATCTTGGCGGTTCCAATATCAAGGCCGGCAACAATCTGGGAAATCCTGGTCATTCTGGCATTTACCTCCAATTCGATGAGGTGACGGAGATCTGTTCCTCCCATCTCAGATCGATTCGATCGGGAGAAGGAATTCGTTGTGCGATCCGGTCGCGGATCAGAAGATAAGCGGGCAACGTACCCAGGCTCCCTTGTGGAGGCAGTCGCAGCGGGGCCGCGCCCCCCCCGAAATACAGATCGGTGGCTTTTGGGTTTTTCAGGTCGATTCGCTCCACCTGTTTCAGTAGTTCCGGGTAGCGGGAGCCAAGTTCCCTTACCAGCCGGAGTCCCCTCAGGGTCGCCAGCCTCCTTGCCTTTCCTATCCGAGCCGGCAGGCCGTCAAGAACGGGGTATACCCCCCCTGCTCCCTTCGCTTCGAAAAGTTCGATCATGACTCCTTCCGGATCGATCAGATGGCGGCGTCCTTCGAAAGGAACGATGGCCACCGGTGTCCGCTCCTGGAGCGTGATGTGCAAGGTATCGGGCAGGATCCTCCGGACGCGCGCGCGGCGGATCCAACGATATTCGACCAACCGTTTCTGAAAGTTGGCCAGGTCCACCTCGAATATATTCCTCGACAGAACATTCCGGGCGAATTCCTGCAACTCCTCGGTAGGGGATGACCTATGTTCCTGGAACGTGACCTGGCGGATCCGGAATAGATCCGATCCGGCCAGGTAGGATCGCGCATGCGCCATGAAAAGGCCACCCCCGCCGATCCCAATGAGGAGAATCAACGCCGGCAAGAACCACCGGAAGATTCCCCGCCGTCTCCTTTGTCGCCGCACCTTCAGGTTCCCGTTTCTCCGCAGGAACCTGGTTTCCCCTACCATGGTCTGTTGCCTCCCTCCGGCTTACCCTACCGCCTTGTGCCGCTCCTTCTGGAGCCTGGCGAACTGGTGGGCAACCGCTCCCACATCGCCGGCTCCCAGGGTCAGCACCATATCGCCGGCCCGCGTACATTCCATCAACCGAGGGCATATTTTTGCAGTGACGGGGACGAATTCCACGCCGGGATGACCCGACCGCCGGATTCCATCCGCCAGATCCTGGGCTCGAACTCCAGGTAGCGGATCCTCCCCGGCCGGGTAAATGTTGGTCACGATCACCAGATCGGCATCGCCGAAGCAAGCATGAAACCGCTCCGCCAGTGCCTGAACCCGGCTGAACCGATGCGGTTGGAACACGACGACCCGCCTCCGATCGGGCCATCCCTGCCGGGCAGCGGCCAGGGTGGCGCGGATCTCCGTCGGATGGTGGCCATAATCGTCAACTACCAGGATTCCCCCGGCGTCTCCCAGAATCTGGAATCTTCGTTCGGGGCCCTGGAAATTCGCCAGCGATCCGGCAATGGTCGAAAAATCGATTTCCAGATCCAGGCCAACTGCTATGGCGGCCAGGCTGTTGGAGATACTGTGCTCACCCGGAATCTGGAGCTGGATCGATCCCAGTTTCTCGCCCCGCAGGACCACCTGGAATTCGGACCGCGCCCCGTTCAGAACCGGATCGGCTGCGACCAGATCCGCTCCTTCCTGGAAACCGTAGGTAAGGGTCCGGCGCTGCAGGTGGGGCAGGAGTTCCCGAAGATTCGGATCGTCGGCGCAGACGATAGCCTCGCCATAGAACGGAACGCGATTGAGGAAGTCCTTGAAAGCGCCCTTGAGATCGGCGAAGGAGCCGTAATGATCCAGATGTTCCTCGTCGATGCTGGTAACGACCGCCACGGTGGGGGTGAGCCGTAGAAAGGAACCATCGCTTTCGTCCGCTTCCGCAACCAGGAATGGACCCTTCCCCAACTTCGCCCCGCCGCCGACCAATCCCATCCGCCCACCTATGACAACCGTCGGGTCCAGGCCGGCGCCGGAGAGAATCTGGGAAACCATCGAGGTGGTGGAGGTCTTACCGTGGCTTCCGGCGATGGCGATGCTGTATTTCATGCGCATCAGCTCGCCGAGCATTTCGGCGCGGGGAATCGTCTGGATCTGTCTGCGTGCAGCCTCCCGCACTTCGACATTGTCAGGGCTCACGGCCGAGGAAACGACGACCACGTCGGCTCCGGCGACATGGTCGGGATGATGCCCGAGAAAGGTTCGCCCTCCGATCGACTCGATGCGTTTCACCGCCTGGTTGCGCACGAGATCCGATCCCGACACCCGGTAGCCGAGATTGATCAGGACCTCCGCGATCCCGTTCATGCCGGTGCCGCCGATCCCGATGAAATGGACCTGCTGGGTTTTTCCCAGGAATGGCATTGCCTGGTTTTTGATCACTGCCAGTTCAGTCCTCTAATTCGCCTGTACCAGCCTGTCGGCGATGTCGGCCACCCGGGATGCTGCATCCGGTGC
>JAPUIV010000028.1 GCA_027296665.1 Acidobacteriota bacterium
GTGAGGAGCAGCTTATCCGGATGGCCGATTCGATACCGTCCATGATCTGTTATATCGACCGGGAGAAAAAGTATCGATTCACGAACGCGGCGTACCGAGACTGGTTCGGGATCGACAAGGATCAGATCCTGGGCCTGTCGATCGAGGATGTCTTGGGCCCGGAGCAGTATGGGTCGATACGGGCCCGGGTGGAACAGGCGATGTCCGGATCGCGGGTAACCTACAATAAGGAGATTCCGGACAAGAAGGGTAATGCCCGGCACTTTCAGGTTAACTATCTTCCCCAACGCGGGGACAACGGAAAGGTGCTTGGTTTCTACACCCTTCTGCACGATCTCACCGAGCAAAAAAATTCGGAACAGAAGTTGCAAGAGAGCGAGGCCCGGTATCGAGCCCTGGTGGAATATTCACCGACCGCAATCTGCGTTGTCGATGCCGAAACCGGCCGGTTCGTTGATTGTAATCGGCAAGCGGTCATGCTGTTCGGCATAGATCGCGATACCCTGCTCACTCTTGGCCCGCGGGAAATCAGTCCTCCCTTCCAGCCCTGCGGCCGGCCATCCGAGGAAGTGGCGCGGGAGCGGCTTTCCGAGGCGATTCGCGATGGCCACGGTGTGTTCGAATGGGTTCACCGGAACGCGGAGGGCCTTGATATCCCTTGCGAGGTGCGCCTGGCCCCCTTTCCTGCAAAGGGGAGGCACCTATTCCGCGGCGATATCGTTGACATCTCCGATCGGAAACGGGCCGAAGAGGAAAAACGGAAAAATGAAAAACGGCTTCAACTTTTGCTGGAAACTGCCAGGGCGATTCCCTGGGAGGTAGACGCGAGCACCTATAATTTCATCTACGTCGGCCCCCAGGCGGTCAAGCTTCTGGGTTATCCCCTGGAGAAATGGCGGGAAGCCGATTTCTGGGTATCTCACATCCATCCCGAGGATCGGGATTCGGCCCTCCAATTTTGCAAAGTCTCTTCGAAGCGCCTGCATGAATTCGATTTCGAATACCGGATGATCTCCTCCAGCGGAAAAGTTGTATGGGTCCATGATCTCGTGAGCGTGGAGTTCGAAAATGGATCGCCGAGAAGGCTTAGAGGGTTTCTTATTGACATCACGGCGCGGAAGCAGGCCGATCTTCTTCAGGCTGGGCAGAAACGGGTTCTGGAAATGCTTGCCGGGGGAGAACCGCTCGATGCCGTCCTCAATGAACTTGCCCGCACGGTGGACAACCAGCAAACCGGCATGCGGTGCTCCATTCTCCTGGTCGATGAGGGAGGAAAGCATCTCCGGCATTCGGCCGGTCCCGGCCTGCCTGATGAATACAACAAGGCGATCGATGGGCTCGAGATCGGCGAAAAAAGTGGCTCCTGCGGCAGGGCCGCCTTTCGGGGAGAACGGGTGATTGTCGCCGACACCCTGAACGATCCGCTTTTCGCCCCGTTCCGGGAACTTGCCGTCCGGTTCGGCCTGGGCGCTTGCTGGTCCCAACCGATCGTCTCGACCCACGGAGAGGTTCTCGGAACCTTTGCCGTGTACCACGACAAACCTCACCACCCGACCGACTATGAACTCGCCATGGTGGAGCAGGTGGCTTATCTGGCCGGAGTGGCGATTGAAAGGACCAGCGCCCAGCAGGCGTTGAAAAAGAATGAAGAGGCTCTCAGGTTGAGCCAGAGGGTACTTCAGAGCCTCGCGGGGAAATTGCTCACGGCACAGGAGGAAGAACGCAGGCGATTGGCCCGTGAGCTGCACGATGATCTGGCGCAAAGATTGGCCGCGCTGGCGATCGAGGCGGGCAAGCTGGAACAGGACGTGTCACATCCGCCGGGCGAGATCGCCCGTAAACTCCGGGAGATGAAAAACCGAATCGTCCGGATTTCGGAGGATGTCCACGGGATCTCCCGCCAGTTGCATCCCTCGATCATCGAAGATCTCGGGCTGAGCGACGCGATTGCATCGGAATGCCAGAATTTTTCCGAACGGGAAGGGATTCAGATCGATTTCGCCCCCGGAGGGGTTCTGGATGGGCTCCCCAAGGAGATCTCCCTCTGTCTCTACCGGGTGGTGCAGGAGGGGCTCCGCAACGTCGCCAAGCATTCCCGGGCGAAAGAGGCGCGGGTTTCGGCCAGACGGGAGAATGGAACCCTTCGCCTGTCGATCCGGGATACGGGGATCGGTTTTGACCCTGCCCGTCCGAAGGGAAGGGCGGGGTTGGGATTGGACAGTATGAAGGAACGGGTGCGGCTGATCCAGGGAGCTCTTTCGATCGTTACCGGGGAGGGGAAGGGAACCACGATCGAAGTCCGGGTCCCCTTGATAGGGGGACAGAAATGAATCGCCCCCGCCTTCTGCTCGCCGACGACCACAAGATCGTTCTGGAAGGATTGCGCAACCTACTGAAGGATGAATTTGAGATTGTCGGAACGGTGGAAGATGGCCGGGCCCTGGTTTCCGCCGCGAAACGGCTCGATCCCGATGTGATCGTGGTGGATATTTCGATGCCCCTCCTGAACGGTATCGAGGCGATTGAACAGCTTCGGAAGGCAGGTTCCCGGGCCAAGGTCATATTTCTCACCATGCATTCCGACATGACCTATGCCACCCGGGCCTTCGAGGTCGGGGCTTCGGGATACGTCCTGAAACATTCGGCGCCATCGGAGCTGATCACCGCTATCCGGCAAGTCCTCAAGGGTGAATCCTTTTTCCCCCGTCAATATTCCCGTGAGCGATTTTCAAGAAAACCAGTCGTTCAACTCACCCCCAGGCAGAGGGAAGTCCTTCAGTTGCTGGCGGAGGGCAGGTCCGCGAAGGAGATCGCATCGATCTTGAACATCTCCTCCAGGACGGCGGAATTTCACAAGTACCGGATGATGCATGATCTGAGATTGAAGACCAACGCGGAGTTGATCCAGTACGCCATCAAGCATGGCGTCGTCACGGTTTGAATCCCATTAAATGGCGCCATCTGGTAATTTTCCCTGGTTTGGCGCGAAAAATCGGCATTCCCATCAATTCCGGCCTCACCTCGCTTCCCCCCCGGGAGTGGTTTTGAGCCTGCAACTGGCGATTCGTCAAGCGTTTGGAAAGGTTCCGGGGCAGGCGGAGGGGAGGGCGGGCCAGGCAATCTTCTCTTTGACCATCTGCCCGTCCCGTCCGGGTTTCAGGAAAAAACAGGTAATTTTTCGAGTTACAGGAATCAATCGATCCGCATACAATACCTCTTGAAATAATTAGATAGTCATGGAGACTGAAGAGTTTTTTGAATCCCCCCAAAAATACCCACCCTAGATATCCAGGGGCGTGGGTCGAGACACTACAGGGGCATGCCAAATATTTTTTCACCCCTTCAACTTGGTGATTTCTCGAATCGACCCACGTCCCCCCGCCCAATCGGGTAGCCTGCTGCGATCTTTTTCCGCTCCCGACTTCAGCCCGGTTGCCGATCCTCGAAACCTTCGGTAACATACGCACCTGAAGTGGCTCTTGAATTTTCCGTGAAGAAATCGGTTGAAAACTCACCGCCCGATCCTCGTTCCGAATACGATCGCCGGATCGAATCCTGGCAGGAAAAGGTGGAGAAGAATTCCCGCCTCGAGGCGTGGGTCTCGGGCGGAAGACTAATAGTTTTTCTCCTGGGCGCGGCCGTGGTCTGGTTGTCCTGGCGTTCCGGGGCGTTCCCGGCGGCCTGGGTCTCCCTCCCCGTAATTCTCTTTTTCCTGCTGGTGGTTTTTCATCAATACCTCATCCAGACCCGTCGCCGGGCGGAGGGGGGCGTCTCCTTCTACCGAATGGGGATGGCCCGTATCGAGGACCGCTGGGCGGGTAATGGAGAGGCCGGTACGCGGTACTGCAGGGAGGGAAATCTCTTTGCGCGGGATCTGGACCTTTTCGGGAAAGGCTCCCTTTTCCAGTTACTGTCCACGGCCCGGACCCGCGCCGGGGAGATGCGCCTGGCGAACTGGTTGCAGGAGCCGGCATCAGCGGAGGAGGTAAGGTCCAGGCAGATCGCAGTGGAGGAATTAAGTTCCCGCCTGGATCTCCGCGAGGATCTCGCGGTTCTCGGTGAAGAGGTGCGGTGCGGAGTCCGGCCGGAGGAGGTTTCCGCCTGGGGATTGAAACCGACGGCTCTTCCCTCCCCCCTGGTCCGGATCGGAATTCTCCTGCCGGTTTTTTTCACGGTGGCGGCGGGTTGCGGTTGGATGGCATGGGGATGGGGTCCCATTCCTTTCTTTCTAGGTTTGGCCATGGAGGGGGCTATCGCGCTTGCCCTCCGTTCCCGAGTCCGGGGCATGATCTCCGGAGTGGAGGAATGGGGACAGGAACTTGCCATCCTCTCCCTGATCCTGGCCCGTCTCGAGCGGGAAAGGTTCGAATGTGATCATCTGACCCGGCTCGAATCGATCCTCGATACCAACGGATCGCCCCCCTCCCGGCGGATCCGCCGTCTCGGAAGATGGATCGAGCTTCTTGATTCTAGACGGAACCAGTTCTTTGCCCCCTTGGCCGCCATTCTTTTGTGGACGACGCATATCGCCTTCGCGATCGAGGCGTGGCGAAAGGTGGCGGGACCCGCGGTGTCGAAATGGCTCATGGCGGTGGGCGAGTTCGAGGCGCTCTGCTCCCTGGCTTCCTACCGATTCGAGCATCCCGCCGATCCCTTCCCCGAGATCATCCCGGGATCCCCCCGGTTCGAGGCAGAGGGGTTGGGACACCCGTTGATTCCGGAAGCAAAGTGCGTGCGGAACGATCTTTGCCTGGATGAACGAACCCGCCTGTTTATCGTGAGCGGATCCAACATGTCGGGAAAGAGCACTTTGCTTCGCACCGTCGGTGTCAACGCCGTCCTGGCGTTGGCGGGCGCCCCGGTTCGCGCCCGCCGTCTGGTTCTTTCCCCCCTTTCCGTCGGCGCGTCGATCCAGGTGGTCGACTCCCTGCAGGCGGGAAGCTCCCGTTTCTATGCGGAGATCACCCGGTTGCATGAAATCCAGGAAATCGCGAACGGTTCATTCCGGGTCCTGTTCCTTCTGGATGAGATCCTGCATGGAACCAATTCGCACGACCGCCGTATCGGCGCCGAGGCGGTTCTCATCGGTTTTCTGGATCGCGGCGGCATCGGTTTGATCACCACGCACGATCTTGCCCTCGCCAAGATCGCCGATGGAATGGATGGTAAGGCGGAGAATATCCATTTCGAAGACCAGTTCGTGGATGGGAAGATTGGGTTCGATTTCCGGATTCGGCCGGGAATCGTGAAGAAGAGCAACGCCCTGCAGTTGATGCGTTCCATCGGGATCGATGTCTGAGCCGGAACCGCGCTGGGCAGGGGCAATGGAGGTTCAGATGATGTACAGGAGATTACTGCTGTCCGGGTTGATCCTTGCCTGGGGATTTTTGCCCGGCTTCGCAGGGAAATACGCCACCGTCCGGTTGACCTCTGATCTTTCAATGTTGTCGGCAAAGGAGCGCAGGATGATTCCCCTCCTGATCGAGGCGGCGCAGGCAATGGACGAGATTTTCTGGAAGCAGGCATACGGTGACCGGGATGAATTGCTTGCCCGGCTCGTCGACCCGGAACTCCGCCGCTTTGCCAGGATCAATTACGGCCCGTGGGACCGTCTGGAGGGGAACAGACCCTTTGTTCCCGGTTGGGGCGCCAAACCGAAGGGAGCGAATTTCTATCCGGACGACATGACCGAGGAAGAGTTCAATCGAGCCGCGAATACGTCGCCGGCCCGGGGGGAATCGTTCCGGAGCCTGTACACCCTGATCGTGCGCGAGGAGGATGGGAGGTTGAGTTCCATCCCCTATCATGAAGCGTTCCCCCGGGAGTTGAAGATTGCCTCCGACAAGCTCATGGCCGCATCCAACCTCGCCGAGGATCCCGGGTTGGAAAAATATCTTCGACTCCGAGCGAAGGCGCTCCTCACCGATGATTTCCTGCCGAGCGACATCGCGTGGATGGAAATGAAGAACAACAAGCTGGATGTGGTGATCGGTCCGATTGAAACGTACGAGGATCAACTTTTTGGCTACAAGGCTTCCTACGAGGCCTACGTCCTCATCAAGGACCTCGAATGGAGCGAGCGACTGGCGAAATATTCCAAAGTGCTTCCGGAGCTGCAAATGGGCCTTCCGGTTCCGGAGAAGTACAAGCAGGAGAAACCGGCTGCCGGATCCGATCTCAATGTTTACGATGTCGTCTACTATGCCGGAGAATGCAATTCGGGATCGAAAACCATCGCGATCAACCTTCCCAATGACGAGGAAGTTCAACTCTTGCATGGAACCCGTCGATTGCAGTTGAAGAACGCCATGCGGGCGAAGTTCGACACGATCCTGGTGCCGATCGCCAAGGAACTGGTAGACCCGGAGCAGAGGGGCCACATCACTTTCGATGCCTTTTTCGCCAACACCATGTTTCATGAAGTGGCCCACGGGCTTGGCATCAAGAACACCATCACCGGCAAGGGCACGGTCCGGAAGGCGTTGAAGAAACAGGCATCTGCACTTGAGGAGGGCAAGGCGGACGTACTCGGGTTGTACATGATCACCCGGTTGAACGAGAAGGGGGAGTTCGGCCCGGTCGATATCAAGGATTTTTACGTCACCTTCATGACCAGCGTGTTCCGTTCCATCCGGTTTGGAGCAGCCAGCGCCCATGGGCGCGCGAACCTGGCCCGGTTTAACTTTTTCAAGGAAATGAACGCGCTCACCCGGGATGCGGGGACGGGAACCTACAAGGTTCATTTCGATCGGATGACCCTTGCCATGAATTCCCTATCCGAGAAGATCCTTCGGTTCCAGGGGGACGGCGATTACGAGGGGGTGGCCGCTTTCATGAAGAAATACGGCAATATCGGGCCGGATCTCCGGACCGATCTGGATCGGCTTTCCACGCAAGGCATCCCCGTCGATATCGTGTTCCAGCAGGGGATGTCGGTTCTGAAGGAGGATCGTTCCGCCCGGTAACCGGTTTATCAGTCTTATCAGTTGTGGCCGGAGAATTTTTCCCCCGCCTCGATCCGGACCTGGAGGCGGTTCACGGCCGGGGGCAGGGGGCAGGTCGCGAAAGGGGTGAAGGCGCAGGGGGGAGTATAGGCCTTGTTGAAATCCAAGATGACCGACCCGTCCTCCTCCAGGTCGGCGTACAGGAATCGGCCGGCCCCGTACGTTTCCTTCCGATTGGTTGGATCCGAGAATATGAAGAACAACAACCGGGGTTTTTCAGGGTACTCGATCACGGGGGTTAATCGGATCGTTCTACCCATCAGGGGAAACTGTACCTGCCCGGGCGCCTCCATCGACTCCACCGTTCCAAGGACATTCGGAACCTGTATCTCCCGGGGAGGATCGAAGGGGATCAGTTTCGTTCGAATCCTGAAGCGGGGCTCGATCGGAAAATAGTTGAGACCCTGAAATCCGGTCCTGATCGGATTATTCGGATCCTTGACCCGGACTCCTGTTCTATTTCCCCTCCGGATCAGATACAGATAGAGATCGTTCAATCTGAGGACATCCGGTTCCCCGCTGTCATCCGCCCGCAGAATCCTTTTGGTGATCACTTGTTCATCGAGAGTGATCCTCGATGTTTCCGGAGCGACGAGGCGGACCTTCCCCGACTTGAAAAAAAAACTGCCGGCGAAGGGAGGCGCAGTCCCTTCCGGAAGGACGATCGAGTTGGCCGGGTCGGTTCCGAAACGGTTTTCGCCTTCCCGCAGCCAGAACAGGCCCACCAGGGTGAGCCATCCGGTCTCCGATTGGAGCCGCTCGAGCCGCTCATCACGCCAGTTCTGGATTTCATTGGTGTGCCCTCCCATCGGGGAGACCAACCCGGGTCGAGCCGGTGAACCTGTCAACGGTTCCCGTCCAAGAAGGAGTTCGATATCCAGGTTGCGGACCCGGGAGCGGATCCGGTCGAGGTCTTCCCGGTAAAGCCGGTTGAAATCAACCAGGACCCTGTCCAGAAATTCTTCCGCCTGGCGGAGATAGTTTTCCTGCGCCGCGGTGGGCGCCTCCCATGTCGTCTCGAGAGAACCCTGTATGTAGTCGATTTTTGCCAGGACGTCGTCCCGGCGAATGTATCCCTTGGTGTCGGGAGGGGCCCAGAATCGTTTCTCCATCTCCAGGAAGCGGTCTTTCATAGATTCCACCGCTTCGCCAAGTTCTTCATCACTTTTGTTTTTCTGGATCCGTTCCAGGATGGTGTTGAGGTCGGATACAGTCTCCGCGATCCTTTCGATAGCTTCGGTCATCCTTCCCTTCATCTCTCCAGCCTGGAGGATCGCCTTGTACTTCTTTTGCCGGTCCTGGTCGGGTATGGGTGTTCGGGGATCGGGAAGGACCTGGAACGCACCTGTCGCTTCCTGCTCCCCATAAGTTACTCGAATTCGATAGAATCCCGCAGGCATCTCGGGGCCCTTCGGTTCCCCGCGCCACCAGGCGCGGGCATTTTCCGGTTCCCGGAACGGATCTCCGCGGAGATCCCAGACGGCACGGTTGATTCCGAGATGCGCGGGAACCTGGATGGTTCTGACCGGGATCCCCTCCCGGTCCTGGATCTGGATCTCCACCTGCGGCCCTTTTTTCTCCTGGTCAGCCGGTTTAGGTATGTTGGTCTGGATCTTTCTGCCGGGTTCGGAATCTTTCCGTTTTTCCTGCCGTTCCTTCATCTCCTTGTGTGAGGGAAGTCCTTTCAGGTTCAGGGAATAGGTGATGAGCGCCCCGTAGGGCCGGTTCTCCCCGCGGAACTCCCCGTGACCCGGGAACCGTGAGGCTCCCGTCCGCTTGACCCGGTATTGCCGGGCCGGCGGGATGTCGAACAGATGGATCGACTCCTTGAGAACCTTCTTCGAAAGAGAGCGAAGAGGGGAAATATCGTCCAGAATGAAGGCGCTCCTTCCATGCGTCCCGATGACCAGCGCGTGGTCGATCGGGTGAACCACCAGGTCGCGCACCCCCACCGCCGGAATCCCGTGGCGCCAGGGAATCCAGCTCCGACCGGCGTCCAATGTGAGGTACAGGCCGAATTCCGTTCCCAGGAAAAGGAGGTCGGGATCGACGGGATCCTGCGCGATCGACAGGGCGTATCCGCGTATCGAATCGGTCACTAGCGATTTCCAAGTCTTGCCGAAATTATCGGTCCGGTACACATAGGGCGTCCAGTTGGCTCTGCGGTGGTCGTCCAGAACCACGAATGCCGAGCCCGGATCGAACTTCGACGGTTCGATGTGAGGCACCCAGGTGTTGGGAGGCACACCCCGCAGTTGGTCTTCCACGCTCTTCCAGTTTTCCCCGCCGTCCCGGGTCAAGTGAATCCGCCCGTCATCGGTCCCGACCCAGATCACCCCCGGTTGCACGGGGCTGGGCGCGATCGCCAGGATCGAGGTGAAGTTTTCAGCTCCCGTCACGTCCGGGGTCAGGCCGCCGCTTTCGGCCTGTTTCTGCCATTCCGGATTGTTGGTGGTCAGGTCTTGGCTGAGAACCGACCAGCTCTCCCCGCGGTCGGTGGATTTGTGGACGAACTGGCTGCCATAGTAGATCGTTTCCGCCTCGAAGGGATCGATCGCCAGGGCGGCGTTCCAGTTGAAGCGCAATTCGGTCCCTTCGGGCATCGGCGGCCGGATATCTTTCCGTTCTCCGGTCACCAGGTCGAACCGCTTGAGGAATCCCCGCTGGCTCATCGAGTAGCCCTGCGTGGGATGGGATCGATCCGGACGGGTATCGAATCCGTCACCGAAACCCACTTCCATCCAGTGTTGATTGCGAATGCCGCCGTTTTCCCAGACGGCGCTGGGCCCTCTCCAGGAGCCGTTGTCCTGCATGCCGCCGTACACGTTGAAGGGGGTCTCCATATCGACATCGATATGGTAATACTGGGCCAGGGGAAGGTTGGCGACGAACCGCCAGGTTTTCCCCCGGTCCTCGCTCATGGCCACGCCGCCATCGTTGCCGTCGATCATGAAGTCGGGGTGGTTCGGATCGATCCAGAGCGCGTGGTGGTCGGGATGCACATCGGCATAGGGTGTGAGGATCTCGAAGCTTTTCCCGCCGTCATCGGAAACGCTCAGAAGGGACCAGAGGTTATACACCCTGTTGGGGAGTTCCGGATCGACGCGGATGTCGGCGTAATAGAACGGCCGGGAGGCGATGTCGAAGGCGGTGTTAACCGTCCTCCACGTGCGGCCGCCGTCCTCGGAGCGGAGCAGGGCGCTTTGCTCCGCCTCGACAAGGGCATAGACGACCGCGGGGGACGATCGGGAGAATGCGATGCCGATCCGGCCCAGGTTCCCCTCCGGCAGGCCATCCTCCGGTGTGAGCCGTTCCCAACTCTCCCCTCCATCTGAAGTCGCGTACAGGCCGGAAGAGGATCCTCCCGACCGGAAAAACCAGGGCCAGCGCCGGTGTTCCCACATGGCTGCGAACAGGCGGTTCGGGTTGGCGGGATCGATGGCCAGGTCGGCCGCCCCGGTTCGTTCGTTGACATACAAGATCTTTTCCCAGGTGTTGCCTCCATCCCGGGTCCGGAACACGCCCCGCTCCCGGTTCTCTCCCCAAGTGGTTCCCATGGCGGCGACGTAGGCGACATTGGGGTCGGTGGGGTGGAGAAGGATCCGGCTGATCCGTTCGGTTTTCTCGAGACCCAGATGTTTCCATGTCCTCCCGGCGTCGATCGATTTGTACATGCCGTTTCCGACCGAGACGCTGTTGCGGGTGTTGCCTTCCCCGGTCCCCACCCAGACGATATCCGGGATCGGCTGAAAGACCTTGACGGCGCCAATGGCCGCCACCGGTTGATCGTCGAAGATCGGTTCCCAGGTGTTTCCGCGGTTTTCCGATTTCCACAGCCCTCCCGTGGCGCTGCCGATGTAGATAATGGCGGGATTCGATTCCACCGCGTCGATGGCGGCAATCCGGCCGCTCATTCCGGCCGGCCCTATCGATCGGGCCCGCATCCCCGCGAGAAGCGCCGGATCGATCTCCGCGAGGGAGGGAGATCCCGGGAAGATGAGAAACGGGACTACGAGTAGGATCGAGACCAGTTGGACTTTCATTACGCCTCCGGAAGAACGGGCCCAGCACTCCCGGCCGGGAAGGTTTCCTTCCTCGCGGCCAGTGAGGAGACAAGCCAGAGGGAAAAAATGGTCGAGGTGAGGGCGGCGACCGCCATGAGACCGACAAGCAAGCCGTACAGGCCGGGGAACCCGTACCGGACGGCCAGATGCATGCCGATCCATGCGGCCGGAAGGGTCAGGACGGCGAACCTGAATATTGCCATGATGAGCCCCGGACCGCCGCGATGCATCCCCTCGAACACCGGCCGGCACAGAAGGAATGGTGCTCCCAGGAGGCAGGCGAACGGCACCAGACGCAGGGCAAAGGTGGTGTACTGAATGGTCAGGGGAGCCTCCGCCAACCATCCCGCCAACCTGGAGGCGAGAAGGAACACGACCGGACCCACCACCAGGATGCAGTAGGCGAGGGAGGCTAGTCCAATCTCCTTGAGACCCCTGCGGATCCCGGGAAGATCATCCCGCCCCAACCTCAAGGCGACGTAGGGCAAGAGGGCCACCCCGCCGGCGATGATGGGATTCAGGGTGAACAGGACCACGCGGAAAAAGATGGCGTAGGCCGCGATCGCTTCGGTGGGATTTTCCATCCGGGCCAGGAGACCGTTGACCACGCCCGTTTCAGTTGCCATCAGAACGAAGGTCAGGGATGAAGGGATGGCCAGCGACAGGATGGTCCGGTAGGGGAAGGGATCCTTTTCGGTCCGATCGACCCCGGCGGTCTCCATTCGTTCCGATTCATGCTGGTTTGCCTTGTGAAGCGCATAGGCCAGACCGCCGAGACGCCCCAGTACGGTCGAGATGGCGATGCCGAACACACCCCAATGCAGGACGAAGACGAAGAAGGTGTTGAGGATGACATTGATGAGGTTCGACCAGATCCCGGCCCACATGGTCGAGCGCGTATCTTGATGCGCCTTGAGGATCGAATCGGGAATGATCGACCAGAAGGCGGTCACGGAGGACCCGACCATCAGGACCGTTCCGTAGACCTGAAAATTTCGAGCCAGGGCCGGTTCGAGATTCAGGTGAGGAGCGCCAAACCAGATGCCTGCGCCGAGCAAGGCGAACACCGGACTGACCAGGATCACCAGACGCCAGGTCAGCCGGAGGTACTGGTGGATGCGCCCTCCCTGGTTGCCCGCCATCGCCTTGGAAAGACTCGAAGTCAGGCCGGTGGAAAGACCTACCCATAGGGCGATCATCAGGAACTCGAAGGGAGCGGTCAGGCCGATCGACCCCACCGCGGCATCGCCGAGGGTTGCGGCGTAAGCGGTGTCGACGAACGCGAAGGCGGCCCTCATCCAGAAGGAGATCACCAGGGGAGCCGCCATATGGAGCACGGAGGGGGGGTTCAAAGAATATCGACTGGTAGCCAACGGTCTCCTTTCGTCTCGTACCGACGGAGAGATGGTTGATTCTACCTGCCCGGCGCCCCCATGCCAACCGCCGGGGAGAGACGGAGAGCTTTCCCGTTTGGCTTCCCGGGCGGATCGCGGTAGGATCGGAATCATTTTTCCCGCGTCCTGCACGCAGAAAGGGAGCTCCATGGAGACTCAAAAGATCCGAGATTTTGTCGACAGCACCTGGGACAAGAGCATCCTTCCTTCACTCAAAAAATACATCACCATTCCGAACGTGTCGCCGGCATTCGATCCGGATTGGCAAAAGAACGGCCACATGGACAAAGCCGTTGATCTCATCTCTCATTGGATCCGATCCCGGGAGATTCCCGGCCTCAAACTGGACGTGGTCCGTCTGGAGGGGAGAACCCCGCTGCTGTTCATGGAAGTTCCCGGAGATCGGGAGGAGACCGTCCTGCTGTATGGCCACCTGGACAAGCAGCCGCCGATGGAAGGTTGGGTTGAGGGACTGGGTCCCTGGACCCCGGTTGTCCGGGAGGACAAGCTGTATGGCCGGGGCGGAGCCGACGATGGCTACGCGGCCTTCACCGCCATCACCGCCATCCATGCCCTGAAACAGCAGGCGATTCCCCACGCCCGCTGCGTGATCCTCATCGAGGCATGCGAGGAGAGCGGCAGCGGCGATCTTCCTCATTACATCGAGATGCTGGAGGAACGGATCGGCTCCCCCAGCCTGATCATCTGCCTTGATTCGGGGTGCGGGAACTACGACCAGCTCTGGGTCACCACTTCTCTGCGCGGATTGATCGGCGGAACCCTCACGGTTTCCATCCTATCGGAGGGCGTTCATTCGGGAGACGGTACCGGCGTGGTTCCCTCGAGCTTCCGGATCCTTCGGAAGATCTTGAGCCGTCTGGAGAATCAGGACACGGGAGAGATCATACCCGGCGTTTTTTCCGCCTCCATTCCCGAACAGAGGATCGAACAGACGGGGAAAACCGCGGAGATCCTGGGATCTTCGATCTACGATAAATTTCCGTTGGTGGGGGACATGAAGCCGGTCACCCTGGACGGCAGGGAGTTATTGCTGAACCGGACCTGGCGCCCCCAGTTGGAGATCACCGGGGCGGACGGATTCCCTCCCACCGCCCAGGCGGGAAACGTTCTCCGGGCGAGTACGGCCGCCAAGGTATCGCTGCGATTGCCGCCGACCACCGACCCGGATCAGGCGGCCGCTGCCCTGAAACAGTTGCTCGAAAAAGACCCGCCCTACGGCGCCCGGGTCACCTTTGAGGCCGATACTCCCGCCCAGGGATGGAACGCTCCGGCGGTGGCTCCCTGGTTGGAGGAATCGGTACGGCAAGCCTCCTCGGACTTTTTCGGCAAGGAGGCCTGCTACATGGGAGAGGGAGGCTCAATCCCCTTCATGGGGATGCTGGGAGAGAAATTTCCCCAGGCCCAGTTCCTGATCACCGGCCTGCTCGGTCCGAAGTCCAATGCACACGGTCCCAACGAGTTTCTCGACATCCCGACGGGCAAGCGGCTAACCAGTTGCACCGCCAAAGTTCTCGAGGATCACTTCAAGCATTTCAGCGGTTGAAGACCATTACCTTCTCGATCCAGGCCCGGGTTTTCTCCCGGCCATCGCCCAGGTGAAGGTTTTTCTGGAAGAACTCCCCGATCGAGTTCCCCTGCGCCGCCTCCGCGGGAAGCATTCCCAGGCTCACGAACGGGGCGGCGGTCACGTCGGCGGCGGTCATCTGGTTGCCGGCGAGCCAGGGAGTGGTTGCTAGTTGTTTCTCCACCCTGCCGGTAACTTCGTTGAGAATTCCGGATGCGCGCCGGAGTTCGGAAGAGTCGATCTCCTTTCCCATCACCTGCTGGAAGCAGATTCCGATCGGTTCCGGCAGTTCCGTCACCGCAAAACTTTCCCATTCCTCGATCTGCTTCATGGTGGCGAAATCGGCCGAGAACAGGTGGGGGGTCTTGCGGAAATTCGCGTCCAGGTACCGAAGGATCGCGGCGGCGCCGAAGAGTGCGGTTTGCCCATGGAGAATAGCGGGGGTCAACGGCTGGCCGGTGGCCTCGACCACCGCAGTCCGTTCCGCCGCGGCCGGGGGATATTCATTGAACTCAACCGGGATCGTCTCGAATTCGATCCCCTTGTAATTCAGGGCGATCCGTACCTTGATGTTGTTGGGTGAAAACCTGAGGTCGAAGAACTTGATCTTGTCGGACATGGCGGTGTCTCCCAGGGAAAGGGGACTGGCACTGAAGGCTTGTATCTATAGGGTGTTAGAGCCAGGGTCTCGTTTCAGTGCTACCAGGGTGCTATTTCAAACGGGCTAGCCAACCCTGAGCCAGGTCGGCGTTCTTTCGAGCTATCTCCTGCCGATACTCTGGCGACAGGTGGGCATACCTCTTAATAGTGTTTGGGTTTTTGTGGTTTAGAAGCTTGCTGACGGTGAATAGGGGCGTCCCTGCCATCACATGCCGGGAGGCGAAGGTGTGCCGGAGGTCGTGAAACCGCAGCATGGGCTTTCCATTCTCATCCGCAAGTCCAGCCTTCCTACAGGCCTTCTTCCACGAGTTCTTCACCGAATGCAGCTTGGCACCTTGTTGACCGCAGAATATCCACTCGG
>JAPUIV010000280.1 GCA_027296665.1 Acidobacteriota bacterium
GCCATCGGCCGAACCTTGTAATCCGGAAATATGTACCGCAATATCACCATCGTCGGGGTCGGATTGATCGGAGGATCGATTGGCCTGGCCGCCCGGCGAGCCTTCCCCGGGATCGAGATCACCGGTGTCGATGCCCCTGCCGTTCTGGCCGACGCGATCCGGCTGGGAGCGATCGACCAGGGCGCCGTCTCGGTCCAGGCGGGATGGAGCGGGGCCGACCTGGTCATTCTCGCCCGCACGGTTGAAATGATTCTGCAAGACCTGGGCAACCTGCCGAAATCGGCCCCGGGCCCGGCGGTTGTGATCGACGTCGGCAGCACCAAGGGTGAGATCTGCCGGACCGCCTGGTCGATCCGGTCCCGGCAATGGCGGTTTGTCGGGGGACACCCGATGGCCGGCTCGGAGAAAAGGGGGGTGGAAAACGCCCGGGCCGATCTCTTTCGCGGCCGCCCGTTCCTTCTCTGTCCGGAGCCCGGCCTGCCGGAACCGGATCGGGTCGACCTGGAGAAATTTCTGGGCGGCATGGGGGCGAGATGCAGAATACTGGAACCTGGCGTCCATGATTTCATCGTTTCCGCTGTCAGCCACCTGCCCCAGCTGGTGGTCCTTGCCCTGGCCTCCGTCCTGGCCGGGGTTTCAGGGAAGCGACCCGATCTTGCCGGCTTTTCCGGTCCCGCCCTCCGGGAGATGCTGCGGATCGCCGCCAGTGATTTTGCCGTATGGCAGGGGATCTGCGCGACCAACGGCGCGGAGATCCAGGAACGGATGACGGAGATGATCGAAACACTGGAAGAACTCCGGGATCGATTCGACACGCCCGCCCTGGAATCGGTATTCCGGAACGGCAACTTGCTTGCGGGGATGTGGCGAGACGAAGAGGACGGAAAAGGAGAAGCAGATTAATGAACAGAAAACGGCTGGGCTGGGCGGGATGCCTGGGTCTTCTTCTGGCGTCCGGTTCGAATTGCGTGATCGGGGCCGGACTGGAGATCTCCCTGGATCGGGCGGAATTGAATACCCTCCTGAGGACCGCGGCCCCCTACCAGATCACCGTGAAGACCATGTTGTTCACGGAAGTCCTGACCTTTTCCAATCTGCGGGATCTGGTCCTGGAGGAGGGAAAGCTCCGGATACGGGCCACCTGCACCGGCAGGCCCGCCCCGATCCGGGCGGAAATTCAGGCGGAAATTTCCCTGGTCCGGGATCCGGAATCCGGGAAACTGGAAGGTGTGTTTTCCAGCCTGCCGGTCCGGATCCCGCCGATCGGAACCATTGACCTGAAAGATTACATGCCCCGCCTGGAGATCCCCGCCCTGATTCTCCAGGCGATCGATTTTCCCGACCGCTCCCGCAGGATGGAGATCCAGGTCCGGGATTTCCGGATCCGGCCGGCGGGGATCCAGGCCAGTTTCGACCTGCGGTTCCTCCCTGACCCTCCCGGCCCTGCTCCGCCCCCCGGCACTCCGTGAACCTCGCGATTGGGCCGATCCGGCTCCTCCGGGCCTTCCGGCCCCCCGGTTCTCGGGTTCCATCTTTCCCGCAACCCCTCGCTCAGCAGGTTGAGGCTCAGAACGGTCGCCACGATGGCCAGGCCGGGAAAGAGGGAGATCCACCACCCTTCCAGGAGTACGTTCCGGCCCGCGCTCACCAGGCTTCCCCAGCTGGCCGCCGGCGGCGGAATACCCAGACCGAGGTAACCCAGGGACGCTTCGAGAAGGATCGTATTGCCGATGCCAAGAGCAGCCTCGACAAGAACGGGAGCGACCGTGTTGGGTATCAGATGGTGGATCAGGATCCCGGGAAATTTTCTACCGGCAGCGCGCGCGGCATGGACGAATTCCCGTTCCCGCAAGGAAAGTACCTGGCCGCGCACCAGGCGCGCGGTGTCCATCCATCCGGTGCCCCCGAGCAGAAGGACGATCAACAGGATCGATGGTCGGAAGATGCCGACCACGGCAAGGATCACGAATAACCGGGGAATGGAGAGACCGACATCGACCAGCCGCATCAAGAGGGTGTCGACCCATCCCCCCGCCTGTCCCGCCACTGCCCCTACAAGAGAACCCAGGGTAGCCGCAAGAAGGACAGCGAGAAAACCGATCGCAAGCGAGACCCTGGCGCCGTACAGTACGCGGCTGAACAGATCCCGCCCGAACCGATCGGTTCCCATGAGGTGCCACCGCGCCTGGTGAGAAACGGCGGCCTGCCTCCCGGTGATCCGGCGCCATTCACCGTCGCGACGGTATTCGATCCCGCGGGGGATATCCCGCACCGCCGTGGCCGCGATCCGTTCTCCGCCGGGAAGGGTCAGGCTGTGAACCCGGGTCAGGGGCGGGAGGTAACGGGAATGGGGAATGTCGGCCGATTGCCGATCTGGATCGAAGGGGGCGAGAATCGGCGCCAGAAGGGCGGAAAAGGAGAGGATCGCGAGGCCGGTCGCTCCCCAGGCGAAGTTCCGGTTCCGGCGGGCAATCCTTTTCTCGCGCAGGATTCCCAGGGCGAAGAGGATCACCGGGAGAAGAACCAGCAGGAGGGCCGCGCTCCTCTCCCCGGCGGTTCCCGACAAGATCGTCTCGGCGATCCTTTTCCTCCGGAGCAGGATCAGGAGCCAGACAACCCAGGCGGCCGCTGCCAACGGGGATCCGGACCAAGCCCCTCCAGGGGCCCGGACCATGCCCGGAAGCAGCAGGCGGCGCAACAGGAGGGCGGCTCGGGACCAGTCGCCCCGGGTGGGTAGTAGTCGTCGTTCCCTATCTTGCATGTCTCTCCAATCGGATCCTGGGATCGGCAAGGGCGTAGGAGAGATCGGCCATCAGGTTTCCCAGGATGACCAGGCAGCTGGCCAGGAAGGTGGTCGCGATGATCACCGGGTAATCGCGCGCGAACACCGCTTCATAGATCACCCGTCCCATTCCCGGCCAGGAAAAGATCACCTCGACGATCAAGGATCCGTTGATGAGAATGGGAATCGACAATCCGCCCAGGGTCAAGATCGGCAGGAGGGAGTTGGCGAGGGCATGCTTCAGGACCACGAATCGCTCGGCGATCCCCTTGGCGCGGGCTGTCCGGATGAAGTCCTGGTGGATCACCTCGATCAGGGAGCTGCGCAGATAGCGCGCCATCATCGCGGCCGGGGCGATTCCCAGGGTGAGGACCGGCAGGATCAGGTGGGCGAAACGGTCGATGATCCGGGGAAACCATTGGCGTTGCGCGGCTCCGACTGAGGCGATGTGCGAGGAGGGAAGCCAGCCGAGCCACAGGGAAAAGACGAGGATCAGTTCCAGCGCCAGCCAGAAGGATGGCAGGGAGTAGAGGGTAAGGGTGGCCAGGGAAAGAGTGAAATCCCCGCGCGATCCGGCCCGGAGGGCCGAGAGAATGCCGATGGCCCCTCCGATGACAAAACCCGCCAGGAGAGCGAGTCCCGCCAGTAGCAGGGTATTCGGGATCGCCTCGGCGAGGAGATCGGCCACCGGGCGGTGCTTCTGAAAGGAGGTGCCGAATTCTCCCCGAAAAAAGAAATCCCGGACCCAGCGCAGGTACTGAACTGGCAAGGGAGCATCGAGCCCGTAGATCCGGCGCATCTGCTCCCGGGCGGCGGGATCGATGTCGGGGCTCTCGAACATCGAGAGGGGATCTCCCGGAGCCAGGTGAATGAGGAAGAAGGTGAGAGTGAGGATGACGAACAGGATCGGTATCGCCGCCAGAAGGCGCCGGATCCCGTAGGAGAGCATTTCAGAATCTTCTCTTGTCGGGAGGGATCCACCATTCCTTCAGATGTGCATACGGCCCGAGATGATCCATCCGAACCCCCCGGAGTCGCCGGTTCACTCCATGCACCGCCTGGCGTTCGTACATCAGGTTGTAGGGCTGGTCGCGGTAAAGAATCCTCTGGGCTTCCTGCCAGAGGGGCAGCGCGTCGGCGGGATCGGGAAGCGTGGGAGCCTTCCCGATCAAATCATCCAGATGGGGGTTCCGGTAAGAGGGGTAGTTCACCGGAGAATCGCTATGAAACAACGGTTTCAGATAGTCGACCTTGGTGCTGACCTTCCAGGCGGCGATGAACGAGTCAAAATCCCCATCCATATGCTTCTGCTGGAAAACGGTGAACTCGATCACGCGAGGCTGGACCTGGATCCCGAGTTTCGCCAGCTGGGCCTGTATCATGATCGCCGCGTCCTCGCGGACCTGGTTGCCGGCGTTGGTTTCCAGTTCAAATGAGAAGGTTTCGCCTTCCCGGTCAAGCCAGCCGTCACCGTCGGTGTCGGCCCAGCCGTGGCGCGCCAGGATCCGCCTGGTTTCCTCCGGCCGGTAGGGAATCGGTTTCAGGGAATCATCGTGCTCGTAGAAAAAAGAGATGATCGGGCTGCTGGCCAGTATCGCGGTTCCGTATAACAGGGAGTCGAGGATCTTTTCCATGTCGATCCCCATGCTCAAAGCGCGGCGGACCTCCGATTCCTGGAAGAGGGGGTTGTCCATGTTCCAGCAAATGTACTGGAAATACCGATCAGGGTATTCGATCACCTGGAGGTGCTGTTCGCGGAGGATGGCGGCCAGGTCCCTGGGGGGGAGATCTTCCATGATGTCGATCTCTCCGGAGCGGAGCTGAGATAGCAAGGAGGTCGGGTCGGGGATGATGCGGAAGACAACCCGTTCCAGTCCGGGGGCTCCGGGCTCGAAGAAATCAGGATTCCGTACCAGGTTGATCGAGTCCTGGCTGTTCCATTCTTCCAGGAGAAAAGGGCCGTTATAGAACAGGATCCGGCTCCAGTCCGTCGATCGCCATTGGCCCACCGGGATCTTTTCGAGGACGTGCCGGGGATAGATATTGCCATCGTTGGCATCCATGAGTTGATAAGGGTATTTCAGCCGGAAATGGAACCGGATGGTAAAGTCGTCGAGAATTTCGACATCTTCGATATGTTCCTTGACATCTGCGTTGATCCAGGCGACCTCCGGATCTCTGGAAATCTCCCAGCTATACAGGACATCGCCGGCTGTGGTGGGAGTTCCATCGCTCCATTTGACATCCTTGCGGAGATGGAAGGTGATGCTCAACCCATCCTCGCTGAAATCCCAGGATTCGGCAAACTCGGGGGAGAAGGTGGGCGGATGATCCCGGGAGTCGGGTTGTTCCCTGGCCAGGCGAAGGAACAGCAGGTCGGCGATCTGCTGGGTGAAGGCCGAGGTCGTGGCATATAGATTGAAGGTGTCGATATCCTGGCGAACGCCGATCACGACGGTGCCGCCGCGCCCGGGATCGGTGGCGGAAACCGGTCCCGGTTCCGCCCCGCAACCGTGCAGGAGAGGCAGGAACACCAGAATGGAAGCGCTCAAGAAGAGAATCCGGAAAAATTTCATTGCCACCCAACCCGAAAGATCGGCTATTTCCCGGGCGGAATATATAATACACGTTCCGGGAGGATCAACCGTGAAGAAAGAAATCCTGT
>JAPUIV010000281.1 GCA_027296665.1 Acidobacteriota bacterium
GACACCGAATCAGACGTTAGTTTCGTTTTCGGGATCCGCATGGGGTACAACATTTCCAACCACTGGCAAGTGGAGACGGTCTTCGACACCGCGGTGGTCAGTTTTAAGGAGCCTTTCGACGACATCTCGATCGACACCACAACCATCCAGCTCAATGGGCTGTACAATTTCCGGAAAAAGACCACCGCCGGCGCCGATCCCTACATCTTGGCGGGAATCGGGGTCAACAAGGTCGAATTCGAGGGCGCTCAAGTTGAAACCATTCTACCACCTCGGCCCCCGGTTCTATTCCTTCCCTTTCAGGGCAGATCCGGATCGACCGACCTCACCGAGACCATGATCGTGCTCGGGTTCGGTCTCCGCATTTTTGGAACGGAGAAGTTCGGCTTCCGATTCGAGTTGAAACAGAAACGGTACGATGTGTTTTTATCCGATTCGACCGATAATGAATTCACCTTCGGCTTGATGTGGTCACTCGGCGGCCCTGCGGCCCTTGAAGAGGAAGAAGAGATCCCTCTGGATCTGGACTGATTCGGCCCTCTCCATCCATCCCCCTCCGGCAACTCCGGTAACGAATGGCCACCCTCACCTCCTACTGGCCGGCTTCAGGTAATGCACCAGGGCGATGCTGGACACCAAGGCGAGAAGAATCGGATAGAAAAGCAGGACCAGGGCCAGGACACTCCAGGCAATGACCCGGGAAACTTCCCGTTTCAGGAGCCTCCGCCATCGATTCTCTTGTTTTTCCATTGCCCACTCCGGTTTGGTGAAGTTCCGGATGATATCATAGCCGGGCCGGAACCTTGGTATCATGACCCCATCCCGGAAGGTTCCCGTTTTCTGGGGCGAGTGGTGTCGGTGTTTCCAGAGGAATTATGCCCGGACCCAGGGTGAAACCGATTTTTTCCGTCCTGTTCTCCGAGGGAGAGTCGATCTCGCGTTGTCAGGAGATCCTGGAGGAGGCGTTCGGCTCCATTGAAGCGATCAGCGAACCCTTCCTCTTTCTTTTTTCCGATTACTACCGGAAAGAGATGGGGCCGGACCTTCAAAAGGTCCTGTTCGCCGTCGAATCGCTGATGGAATCGGATGGGATCGTCCCATTAAAGAAACTCTCCATGCAGATTGAGGAGAAGCACCGGCACCTGGAAACCGGCGGTCGCAGGTTCAACATCGATCCGGGGTTCCTGTCTCTCAACCAGTTTGTCCTCACTTCCAGGAAGGAGGCGGCCCACAGGATCTACCTCGCCTCGGAAATCTTTGCCGAAGTGGCCCTGATTTACTCGCGGGGGAAATACCGCCCTCTCGACTGGACCTATCCGGACTTCCGACTGGACAGGGTGTCGGGATTCCTGCGCAGGGTTCGCGGCCGCTACCTCCGTCAATTGAAATCACCGCCAGGAACCGAAGTTCTTTGACGAGCCGGATTCTTGAAGGGAAAAAGGCCGATGAGATCTGTCAAATGGGCCCCCCCACAGACCCGATCGGCCCCGTTCGCAGCTTCCTGGTCCGTCGGCCTGTAGGCAATCGAGAATCCCACGGTCCGGAACATCGAGAGATCCCCCTCACTATCACCCACCGCAACCACCTGTTCCGGGAGGATGGAAAACCGCTTGCAAAATAACGAGACGGGAAGATCCTTGCGCCCGTGTTCGACGCGGATCTCGACCTCGCCCGTGACCCTTCCTCCCTCCGTGATCAGATGGTTGGCAATGCAGAAGTCCATTTGCAGCTCCCTGGAGACCCGGTCGGCAAGAAGAGTTAACCCCGTCGAGACCACCCCGATTAGCAGGTTCCGCGCCCGGAGGAAGGCAATCAGCTCATGGGCGCCGGGCCTGAGATCAATTTCGTCAGCGAAGGCTCGGAGCTTGCTGATCGGCATTCCTCGCCAGCAGGCGGCATCCCGAGCGCAGAATTCCTGGTAGGATATCCTTGTATTTCTGAACTCCTCCTGGTAACGATCCGCGCCCGCTCCCCAGAGTTGTAGTCTTTCGTGGAGATACTTCCAAACGCTGGCCGGATCGGTCAGGGTTCCGTCCAGATCGAATAAAACAGCCCGGTACACGAGTCCTCCTCGGGTTCCGGGTCCGGCAAGGGCGGCGATTCACCCGGAGGTGGGTACGGGAACGGCGGTAGAAGCGGCAAGTTTATTCTGCAAGTTCCGGATCTTACCACTTCTGCAGGCATCGTGGAATGCCCGGACGACCTCCGGGTCCAGGGTCTGCCCGGCCAGATCGACCAGGCGGGCAAGCGCCTTTTCGGTGGTCATCGCCTTCTGGTAGGGCCGGTTCGTGGTCATCGCATCAAAGATATCGGCGACCGTTATTATCCGGGCGATCATGGGAATATCCTTGCCCCTGAGGCCCTTCGGATAGCCCCCCCCGGCGAAACGCTCGTGATGGTGCAGTAAACCCGGAATGACATTTTTCATGTTCTTGATGGAGGACAACATGTTAGCCCCCTGGACGGGGTGCTTTTTCATGATCTCGAACTCCTCGTCGGTCAAGCTGGAGGGCTTGAGGAGAATCCTGTCGTCGACGCCGATCTTGCCGATGTCATGGAGCAGCGATGCAACATGGACGTCGCGAATCTCCTGCTTCGCCAGCTTCAACTGTTTCCCCAGGGCAACGGAGTACTGGTTGACCCGTTCGGAATGGCCGCGGGTGTAAGGATCCTTTTCATCAATGGCAGACGCCAGCGCCTTGATGATGCCCAGAAACAGATCGCTGTTCTCCTTGGCAGCGTTCTTCAGGCGATGGATGAACCCCTGGATATCCTCCGCCATCGAGTTGAAGGTTTCCGCCAGTTCCCCGATCTCGTGGCTGCCGCGCACCGGGACCCGGACGGAAAAATCACCTCTGGCAAAAGCATGGCTGGTTGCGGCCAATCTCTGAATGGGGCGGCTGAGGCGGGCGGCGAAGGTCCATCCTACCAGGATCGCAATGCCGAAGGCCCCGATGGCCCATTTCCATGTGCTGCCAACCATTTCCTGAACGGAAGAATATGCGAGTTTTCGTTCCACCTGGGCGAAAATGCCCCACCCCAATTCCGTTTCATCGAAACTGCCAAGGATTTCCTTCTCTTCCCCCTCGACCAAAATTCGAAAATCAGATGTTTCCTTGCTCCGGTTTCCCACCGCCAGGAATTTCTTCACCAGTCCGAACTCCCGGGGGTCGACCCTGGTCAGGAGTCCCGTCGGATCGATCGAGGCGAACAGTGTCCCCCCGGAATCGAGGGCGTACAGGGTATATCCGGAATGGCGAGGCCCGATCGCCTCCTCCCAGAGTCCCTCCGCGTCAACAAGCGCGGTAAGGCTGCCCTTGAACTTCGACCTGCCCCGTAGGGGGATCGCCATGATGATCACGCTGCGGGTTCCTCCGGAGACTTCCAGAGGGCTTGGACCAAGAACCAGAACCGAATCACTTTTCCCAAGTTTCTTTCTGGCCTTTCGCAGCAATTCCTTTGCTCCGGGCACGGAGTCAAGGAATTCAGGCCTGGAAAGAAACCGGTTCCCCCGCGCGAGAATCAGCTCCGCGGTGAGGAATCCCTCACCGAGCAAAGACTCCAATCCTCCCACCTCCAGAAGGAAACGGCGCAGACCCCGCACACCGGATGTACTCAGAACCGAGGTGATCCCATTTTCGGTCTGTTGGAGTTTCCCGTCCAGGGAATTGAGCCGGAAGTCGATCTGGCGAACAATGGAAGAAGTGGCCTGGAGCTGGTGGGCCTGCTGAGCCGTGATGAGATTCTCACGGCTGATGGAGATCAACTTCCAGGCCGCCGTCAAGAGAGGCATCAACCCCATCAGGACGAGCAGAAGGATCAGAGGGTAGAGTATCTTGATCCGGCGCCCTGTTCTCGGAGGTGAGGGGGCACTCCCCACCGCCTTTCCGACATCGTGGTCATACATGAATCGATCTCCGCGCCAGCCGCATGGACCTCCGGATGGATGGCTTTCCCTCTCCAACTTAAGTTGTCCGGGAAGGACAGTCAAAGGGTCGATTTCCTGACCGTCGGATTATTGACGGGCCGGGAGGCGGGGCGGACCCTACTTTTCCAGGGTCATGATGAAAGCCTTGACCACTTCCGGGTCGAACTGGCTGCCGGAGTAGGTCTTCATCTCCGAAAGGGCATACGAGAGGGGTTGGGCGATACGATAGGGCCGGTTCGAGGTCATGGCATCGAAGGCATCTGCCAGCCGGACAATTCGGGTCCCATCGGACACCTGATCCCATGTAAGTCCCCCCGGGTACCCGGAACCATCGAAATTTTCGTGGTGACACTGAACCGCATCGACGAATTTCAGGGTGTGCCGGACGGGGCTCAGTATCTGCCCCCCCACCGCGGGATGGGTCCGCACCAATACCATTTCTTCCTCGGTCAAGGAACCCGGTTTGTTCAAGATTCTATCGATCATGCCGATCTTTCCGATGTCATGAAGAAGGGCGATTTTCTGGATCGCCTCAACGTCCTGGGCATTCATTCCCACCGCCCGGGCAATCGCCACCGAAAATTTTGCCACCCTCTGGGAATGCCCGGCCGTATAGGTGTCCTTCGCTTCCAGCGCAATAGCCAACGATTGAATGGTCTGCATATAGCTGGTTTCCACCTGGTGCTTGGCGGTCTTGAGCTGCTTCAGGGTGGCCTGTAACTCGGTGTTTTTTACCTGAACATCATTGAAAAGGGTCTCGTTGATTCTCTCCATGCGGTGTTGGCGCAGGAGGGATGAAACCGCGAATTCCAGTTCCTCGGGGACCCAGGGTTTTTTCAGGTAACGATCCAGATCAGCGTTGTTGAAGGCGTAGACCGCATCCTCCAGTTGACCGTTCCCGGATAGAAGAATCTTTACCGATTTTGGAAATTTCTGGTGCACCATTTCCAGAAAGCGAACCCCGGGGATCCCAGGCAAATCCTGCGCGGAGATCACCATCGACAGATCCTGGCCTTTCTGACTCATGCGGTAGATCAAATCCAGGGCCTGTTCAGAGGAGACGGCCTCGTGAATCTCCTCAAACTCATCCACGAACTTATGAAGTTCTTCAGAGAGCTTCTTGAGATCGCTCTGATCCCTATCCACGCAGAGAATAAATCCCTTTTTCAGTTCCATGCTTCCTCCGGATCTCTCCGGACCTTTCCTCCTGAAATGTAGGTTCACCGCCAACCTCCTGCAACCGGGAGAGTTCGCCCACTGTCCGGGTGGTTCCACCCGCCCGGCGGGCGGGGATCCGAGAACGGATAATACCTGGCGCGGGGCCGGGCTCCTGCTCTCCGGCTCTGAGTCCTCGAGGCCGTTTCCCGACGGCCCAGGGAAGGCCGGACACATTTGCGGCTCTTCGGACATGTCGCCTTCCGATCAGGGCACGGCCCCGGATCCTGACCAACCCCTCGCTGAGTCGGGACCGATAGACGAGTGCATTCCAGTCGGGAACCGCGCCCCCGGTCGCACGGCGATTTGTCCTCAGAGCCTCCCGACTTTCAGCCCGTCAGGGCCGTTGCGGACCGGCCTCGGAGGACCATGAGCCGCAGACCGGAGGGCCGGGTACCGACCCTGGAGCTGTTTTCTGGCCGCAGGCCGGCGGGCCGGGCCCGAAGAATAGTTGCCACCCGTCCGGGACCGTAGAGACTCCCTCCCCGGCACTGCTTCTTGACAGCACGGAAACCACTCTCCTATAATCACTTAGCCCTCGTCCTGGACCCCCGAGACAGGTCATCGGCGATCTAGAACCAACCGGGAGTCATACCTTGCAATTCCTGTACAGCGTGGCGATGGTGGCCGGCAGCCTCCTTCTCTTGCCATTTTTTCTGCTTCGCTCCCTGGCAGGGAAAGAGACCTTCAATCACCTCCGGGAACGTTTCGGAGGAAGCCACCAATCCGGGGATCCTGACCCGCCTCCCGGATCGATCTGGATTCACGCGGCATCGGTGGGTGAAGTCCAGGTCGCCCGGCTCCTCATCACACGCCTCCGGGAACGGGTACCGGACCGAAGAATCGTTCTTTCAGTGACGACTCAGACTGGAAGAAGCGTCGCCAGAAAATCGATCGGGAGCGAGGTGGCCGATCTCTTCTATTTCCCCCTTGATTTTCGTTTTGCCGTCCGGCGGGCCCTGCGGCGGATCCGGCCGGTGATGTTCATCGCCATCGAGACGGAGATCTGGCCGCAATTCCTGCGTGAGTGCCGGAGGTTCGGGATCCATTACGGAATCGTCAACGGCCGGATCTCCCGAAAGAGTTTCGGGCGGTACCGCCTCATCCGCCCCCTTCTGGCTCCCGGGCTGTCCGGGATGTCATTTTTGTTCATGCAGAGCGAGAAGGAAGCAGAACGGATCCAGGCCCTGGGAGCCCCTGCGCATCGAATCCGGATCACCGGAAACCTGAAATCAGATTTTTCTCCCAACGAACCGGAGCGGAATCGTCTCCGGAAATATTTTGGAGTGGGAAAGGAAGATCCCGTTTTCGTCGCCGGCAGCACTGCTCCCGGCGAGGAACGAATCCTCCTCAGGGCATTCCGGGAGGCCCGCGAACGGATTCCCCTCCTCCGTCTGATCCTTGCACCAAGACACCCCGAACGGTTTGACGAGGTTTTCCAGCTTCTTCAGGAGGAGAGGATCCCGGCCCTGCGCAGAACGGACCGGAGATATACGGTTGGTGAGCCATGGGAGGTGTTTCTCCTGGATAGCCTGGGTGAGCTTCCCCATGTGTACGGACTGGCCACCGTTGCCTTCGTGGGAGGGAGCCTGGTACCTAAGGGAGGACACAACCCGGTCGAACCGGCGGCCTGGGGCAAACCCGTCTTGTTCGGACCCTACATGGAGAACTTCCAACCCATCGCGCGGGAACTTCAGGAAACGGGTGGCGCCCTGTTGGTAACCGGCTGGGAAGATCTGCGGTCTGCGCTCCTCCGTCTCCTGGTCAATCCGGAAACGTACCGGCAAGCGGCGGCGGGGGCCAAGCGCTGGGCGGACCGTCACCGGGGCGCGCTGGAAAAGACCTGCCAGAACCTGGCCGGCATCCTCGGTTCCTCCGAGGCCGGGCCGGAAGGCGCTGGAATGAAGCAGGCATTTCTCCAACGGAAATCTCTCCTCTCTTCCATGATGGCGCCTCTTTCCTGGCCATACGGATCGTTGATGGCTTACCGGAACCGGCGCTATGAACGCCCCGGGAGTACAGAAAGGGCGCCGATTCCCGTCCTCAGCGTGGGAAACCTCGCGGTGGGGGGCACGGGAAAGACCCCGGTGACAATCGGTCTTGCCCGGATCCTGCTGGCGGAAGGATGGAGACCGGCAATCATCAGCCGGGGCTACGGGAGAAAGGGAAGGTCAAGGGAACTCCGGGCCATCCGGACCGCCGATGGAGGATCCTTGCCCCGAGCCGATCGATTGGGAGATGAACCCGCCCTGATGGCCCGACGTATGCCGGAGATCCCGATCATCGTGTGCAGTGACCGCCTGCGGGCCGTCCGCCACGCCTGGGAACGGTTCGGAGCGGAGGTGGCGCTTCTGGATGACGGCTTCCAGCATCGCCGCCTGCACCGCGACGTCGATTTGCTTCTTGTCGACTCCATGAATCCATTCGGTAATGGCCGGTTGTTGCCTGCCGGTCCCCTCCGGGAATCGATGCGGGGAATCGGCAGGGCAAGCGCCGTTCTTTTGACTCGATGGAATCTGGCCTCCCCGGGACCGGATTTGATCGGTGCGGTACGCCGATGGGCGGGCCCTAAAACTCCCATATTCCGTTGCTGCCAAAAATCGGTGGGACTGCTGGGCCCCATGGAGGGAAAAAGGCAGGAACTGGAACATCTATCCGGTGTGCCCGTCCTCGCCTTCGCGGGGATCGGCAACCCGGCATCCTTCGATGCAGAGCTTCTCCGTTGCCGGTTCCAGGTAACCGGGATCCTCCATTTTCGCGATCATCATCCCTATTCAAACACGGACCGGAACCGGATCCTCCGGGCCGCGGCCAGGACCGGGGCCGAGGCATTATTGACCACCGAGAAGGACTGGGTCCGGTTTCCGGTGGAGGGTTGCCCCTTACCGCTGTACGCCCTGGAGGTGACACAGGAGCCGATGGAGAGGGAGGATTTCATTCAGTTCCTCCGTGCCGCCCTGCCGGAACCTCCTGCAACCGGCCGCCTCCTCGCCGGAGAACAACGATGAGGCATCGGCTGGAGTATCTTCTGGTCCTCGCCTCGGCCTACCTCGCCCGCTTCCTCCCCACCTCTGCCTGCCGGAAGGTTCTGCAGAACATCGGTCTGGTCTTCTACTTCCTCTCCCGCAGATATCGCCGGGTGGCCCTCGAGAACCTCAAAAGAATCCACCCGGGTTCCGATCGATTGAAGGAACGGCAGAGAATCGCCAAAGCCTCGTTCCGGAACCTCGGCAGGATGCTTTCCGACATCCTGAGCCTCAGCTATCTGTCCGGGAAGGAGATCGAGGCGTTGGTCGACCTGGAGGGGTGGGAACACCTGGAAAAGGCAATCCGGCGCGGCAAAGGAGTGCTTCTCTTCTCAGCCCATTTCGGCAACTGGGAAATAGTCCCTCTGCTTCAGGGATACCGCGGGTATACCGTCCACATTATCTCCCGGCCCCTCGATAACCCGTACCTGGAGAAATACCTGAACCGGGTTCGGTCCCGGTCGGGCAACCTGGTGATTCCCAAGCAGGGTGCCATCCGGAAATGCATCTGGCCGATCCGGAAGGGGGGTACGGTTGCCATCGTGATCGATCAAAAGGTCAGGTGGGACCAGGGGGTTTCTGTCGACTTCCTGGGGAAACCGGCAGCCACCACACGAACGCTGGCACGCCTCGCCATGCGGTACCGGTGCGCTGTGGTTCCCGTTTTTTCCATTCCTCTCGCCTCCGGACGATTCCGGGTCAAGTATGAACCGGAGGTTCCCCTCCCCCCTGATACCGGCAGTGAGGAAGACCGGGTCCGGCAACTTACTCAGCAATGCACCCGGGTCATCGAAAAATACGTTCGCAAATACCCGGAATTCTGGTTCTGGATGCACCGGAGATGGCACCGGAGCATGCCCGAGCCGGTGGACGGGATGGCAACAACGGCCCGCGTTGACGGGTGATACCTACGTGAACAATATGAAGAGAAAAGCGATATTCCTGGATCGGGATGGAACCGTTTCCCGGGAGATCGGGTATATGACCGACATCAAGCGGTTGCAACTTCTCCCCCGAAGCGCGGAAGCGGTCGGGGCCATCAATCGATCCGGTTTCCTGGCGATTCTGGCCACAAACCAATCCGGGGTTGCGCGGGGGCTGTTTCCGGCTCGATCCGTCCACCTCGCCCACGCCCGGCTCCGATCGCTCCTGGCCCGGAAGGGGGCCTTCCTCGACTCGGTCTATTTTTGTCCGCACCATCCCCGGGAGGGCCGCCCACCCTTCCGAATGCATTGCCAATGCCGGAAACCCCACCCGGGGATGCTCCTGCGGGCGGCGCGAGAGCATCGACTGGATCTCAAGGAATGCTATATGGTGGGAGACAGCGTCAAGGATATGGAAATGGCCCGGCGGGCCGGCGCGACGCCGGTGATGGTTCTCACCGGTTACGGCCGGGGCGAACGGGAAAGGCTCGCCGAGAGCCGCAACTCCCGTCCCGCCCAAATCGCCGGAGATCTCATGGAGGCGATCACATGGATCCTGTCAAGACACGGGAACCCGGAGAGATGACCGGAATACCGGCATGGAATCGTTTATCGGATCTGCTGGATTCCTTCCAGGGTATCCGGATCCTGGTACTAGGAGATCTGGTCCTGGACGAATTCCTTTTTGGCGAGATCCGCAGGGTTTCCCGGGAGGCCCCGGTTCTCATCCTGGACCACACCGAAACCGCCTGTCATCCCGGCGGCGGCGCCAACGCCATCCAGAATCTGTTCAATCTGGGGGCGAAGGTGATTCCGGTTGGAATTGTTGGAAACGATCCATCCGGCCGGGAATTGCTGAAAATTCTTCGGAGTTGGGAGATTGATACCGCCGAGATCATGGTCGGCCCCCAATGGCAAACTCCCACCAAAACCCGCATCCTCGCCGGCCTGCCGCAATCGAGCAAACAACAGGTTCTCCGGGTCGACCGGGGAGACCGTGGAGGGGTACCCGAGGGTGCCTCGGCGCAGATTCTCTCCTCTCTTCGCCGGCGGGTCGGAGAGGTTCAGGGGATGCTGATCTCCGACTACGGGTATGGCAGTATCCCCGCGGGGGAGATTTCGGCCATCCTGGGAGTGGCGAAACGCTCCGGGCTCAGGGTCACAGTCGACAGCCGCAACCAACTGGCCGCCTTCCACGGCATCACCGCGGCCACACCGAACCTGGAGGAAGCGGAAAAGATCCTTGAATTCCGGATAGGAGATGATGAACAAAGGCTTGCGGAGGCCGGCCGGAACCTACTGGACAGGGTTGAAACCGAAGCCCTTCTGATCACCCTGGGAAGCCGGGGCATGGGCCTGTTCCTGGGGAACCAGACCGGTATGGAACGAATCCCCGCGTCGGGGCCAAGGAACCCTGTTGATGTCACGGGAGCAGGCGACACCGTAATCAGTGTGTTCACCCTGGGTATCCTGGCCGGCGGTTCGTTTCTGGAGGCTGCGCACCTCGCCAATATCGCCGCCGGAATTTCGGTCATGAAACTTGGTACGGAACCGGTAAGCACGATCGAGATTCGCCAGAAGATCCAGGCGGGGAAGAAAGAGGACCGATGATGGGGGAGATCCTTTCCCTTGAAATTCTTTCCGAACGCCTGCGGAAAGACCGGCAGCAAAAATCAACGGTGGTTCTCGCCAACGGATGTTTCGATTTGATCCACGTGGGCCATCTCCGCTACCTGGAAGAGGCGAAACAGATCGGGGATATCCTGGTGGTCGGTGTTAATTCGGATCGCTCGGTACGGGAGATCAAGGGAATGGGTCGACCCGTTCTCAGCGAGGCGGAAAGGGCAATCCTGGTGGGAAGTTTCGCCTGCGTAGATTTTGTGTTTGTCTTCGACGAACCGTCAGTGGAAAGGGCGATCCGAAAACTCCGGCCGGATTGGCATTGCAAGGGTACCGATTACACCCAAGATACGGTTCCGGAGGCGGCTGCCTCGCGATCTGCGGGGGCAAGAATTGCCATCACGGGAGACCCCAAATCACACTCCAGTAAGGACCTGATTACCAGGGTCCTCGCCACTTTCCGCGCTACCATTTAAGAGCCGGTGAAAGCCGCCTCGGAGGCCCCCATCAGGCACTCCCTTTTTCCCCAGCCGAAGCGGTCTTTTTTGTCTCTTTTTCCTTCTTCAGGTAACGCTTCCTGCGGGTAATCTTTTCCTCACTGCCGACGAGTTCAACGATTGCCATCTCGGCAGCGTCTCCCCTCCGCCTCCCAAGTTTCAGTATCCGAAGATACCCCCCCGGGCGGTCGGAAAAACGGGGGGCGATAGTGTCAAACAACTTGCGAACGATACCTGCATTGGTAATGGTTCGAAGAACCCTCCTTCTCGCGTGCAGATCATCGCCTTTACGGGAAATAGTGATCAGGCGTTCGGCAAACGGACGGAGTTCCTTGGCCTTGGGCAGGGTGGTCCGGATACGTTCCCGGTCGAAAAGGGATTTGGCGAGCCCCCGAAGCAGTGCTTTTCGAGTCGCCGATTTCCTGCCGAGTTTTCTCCCACGCCACCGATGTCTCATGGCCTCTTCCTTATCGAATCAACCGGTCTCAGGAACCGGTTATCAGGGACTTTTGTTTCAGTTCTTCGAGCTTCATGCCAAGGCCGAAACCCATCTCTCCGAGAATCTCTTTGATCTCGTTCAATGATTTCCTTCCGAAATTTTTGGTTTTCAACATCTCGCTTTCACTCTTCTGGACCAACTCTCCGATGGTTCGGATATCGGCTGCCTTGAGACAATTGTATGACCGGACGGAAAGTTCCAGTTCTTCGACGCTGCGATTGAGGTTCTCGGCGAGGCGATCCCGGTCCCGATCGGCATCGTCCTCTTCAAAAACTCCCAGTTCCTCGAAATGAATGAAAATCGACAGGTGGTCTTGAATCAACTTCGAGGCCAAGCTCACCGCATCCTGCGGAGTGGTAGCACCGTTGGTCCACACCTCCAACGACATCCGGTCATAGTCCGTCGTTTGGCCGAGCCGCGCATCCTCCACGGAGAAATTGACCTTCCGGACGGGGGAATGAACGGAATCGAGAGGAATGTATCCAATATCAAGATCCGGCTCCATGTTCCGATCGGCGGAAACATACCCCCGGCCCTGTTTGACACGCATTACCATGTGAAGGTTACCCTCCTCGCCCAAGGTGGCAACGTGCATATCGGGATCGAGGATCTCAAGATTTGGGTTGGTTTCGAAATTACCAGCCTTGATTTCCCCCTTCCCTTCCGCCTTGAGAATGAGAGTTTCCGGGTGGTCGACATTGATTTTCATGGGAATTCTTCTCAGGTTCAGGAGAATATCGGTGATATCCTCCTTCACTCCGGGGATGGAGGTGAATTCGTGAAGAATACCCTCGATCTTGACGGCAGTGATTGCCGCACCTTCAATCGATGACATGAGCACCCTGCGAAGGGCGTTGCCGATGGTGGTTCCGAATCCCCTCTCGAACGGCTGTGCGAAAAACCGGCCGTAGGTCGGAGTCAGGGTTTCCGGGTCGTATTCGAGGCGTTTCGGCCTCTGAAATCCTTTCCAGAGCATGAGTTCCAATTCCCTCCTGTGAAAGAAGAGTGGGTTATTTGGAATACAATTCCACGATCAACTGTTCCTGAATCGGCATCGGGATATCCTCCCGGACCGGCAAATTCTTCACCGCGCCGCGGAAACCCTCCGGGTCGAGGTCCAGCCAGGCGGGAACACCGCGGCCCTGGGCGGCGGCCACCGCGGATTGGACAAACACGTTTTTCTTCGCCTTTTCCGCCAGGGTGATGGAATCACCTTTCCGGACCCGGAAGGAGGGAATATTCACCTTTCTTCCATTCACCAGAACGTGGCCGTGGCGTACCAATTGCCGGGCCTGGGGCCGGGACGCGGAGAACCCGAGCCGGTAAATGATGGCGTCAAGGCGCAGCTCCAGGAAGGTGAGTAGAGTTTCCCCGGTGACGCCCCGACTCCTGGCCGATGCCAGGAAGGTATTGTGAAACTGGCGTTCCAGGAGCCCGTAAATCCGTTTCACTTTCTGTTTTTCCCTGAGCTGAAGTCCGTACCCCTGGGTCTTCTTTCTGCGCCGCCTGCCGTGCTGACCGGGAGCATAGGCTCGTTTCTCGAAGGCACAGGTCTCCTTGAAACAGCGATCTCCCTTGAGGAAAAGTTTCAAGCCTTCCCGCCGGCAAAGCCGGCAAACGCTTAGATGGTATCTCGCCACGGTCTCCTACCTCCAGGATCCCCTTTTCTCAGGTCCGGCGGCGCTTCGGCGGCCGGCATCCATTATGGGGGATGGGTGTAATATCCTTGATCAGTTTTACTTCCAGGCCCACCGATTGGAGTGCCCGGATGGAAGATTCCCTGCCGCCTCCGGGACCCTTGACCCGAACTTCAATCTGCCGGACCCCGTGTTCCTTGGCGGCATTGCCCGCCGCCTGGGCGGCAAGCTGGGCGGCGAAGGGAGTTCCCTTCCGCGAGCCCTTGAAACCCAGACAACCCGCACTGGACCACGCAATCACGTTCCCTCGAAGGTCGGCAATCGAAATGATGGTGTTATTGAAGGTCGCGTGAATGTTTGCCACCGCGGAAGGGATATTCTTCCGTTCCTTTTTCTTGCCCGAAACCTTCTTTTTCTTTTTTGGTGCCTCTGCCATGGTTCAGTCCTTTCTTTCAGCCGCCAGGAGCTGGTGGATCAACCCTTCTTGCTGACGACCCGTTTTTTGCCGGGAATGGCTCTTCGATGTCCCTTCTTTGTTCTCGCGTTGGTATGCGTACGCTGGCCGCGAACCGGCAGGTTCCGGCGGTGCCGGCTGCCGCGGTATGACCCTATGTCAATGAGCCGGCGAATGTCCATTGCGATGTTTTTCTGGAGGTCTCCCTCCACTTTCCCTTCATCCTGGATCACCTGGCGGATGCGGCGCACTTCGTCCTCAGCGAGATCCTTCACCTTGATCCCCAGGGACACTTTCGACTTTCCGAGGATCCGCAATGCCCGGGTCCTGCCGATCCCGAAGATGTAGGTCAGGGCTATTTCTACGCTTTTCTGGGTTGGAAGGTCAATCCCTGCGATTCGGGCCATCCCATCCTCCGTATTTGGATCTGGTGATCATACAAGCCCTTAACCCTGTCGTTGTTTGTGCTTGGGATTCGGGCAAAGAACCCGCACGACGCCGCGGCGCCGGACGATTACGCACTTGCTGCACATTTTCCTGACCGAGGCACGAACTTTCATCTTGAAACTCTCCCTTTTCTCTCCGGGAATTCCAGCGCGGGCGCTTCAGTAACGATAAATGATTCTTCCCCTGCTGAGATCATAGGGAGATAACTCCACGAGGACCCTGTCGCCGGGACGGATCCGGATAAAATGTTTTCTCATACGGCCCGAGATGTGGGCGAGAACCCGATGCTTGTTCTCCAGTTCCACCCGAAACATCGCGTTGGGCAACGGTTCAACCACGGTGGCATCAACCTGAATTGCTTCCTCTTTTGTCATTAACTCGAATATTCCTAAAAGGGTTGGCCGCCAAGAAGAAGGGGCCCGTTTTCCGTCACCGCTACCGACCGCTCGAAATGTGCGGACCAACCTCCGTCCACGCTGCGGACCGTCCAA
>JAPUIV010000282.1 GCA_027296665.1 Acidobacteriota bacterium
GGGAACCGACCGGATCTTCCATAGAGTGTTCCAGGAGGGATGAGGGAATGGGCACCACCAAGGAAAAAGATTTGCTGCAGGCCGTGATCCACGTGACCCTGAAGCCTGGGGTGCTGGATCCACAGGGACGGGCCATTCGCCAGGCCCTCCATCATCTGGGCTTTTCCGAGGTGGAGGAGGTGCGGATCGGAAAAAGGATGGTTGTGAGCCTGGACCGGAAGGGCGGAGGTCCTGCCAGGGAACGGCTGGAGGAGATGTGCCGCTCCCTTCTGGCCAACCCGGTCATCGAGGAGTTCCATGTGGAGATGGGCGAAGAGTAGGGGAGGGGCATGCGTTTCGCCGTAGCGGTCTTTCCGGGATCCAACTGTGAAGAAGAGACCTTCCGGCTGCTGTCGAGTCTTCTCGAACAGCCTGTGGAATACCTGTGGCACCGGGAACGGGATCTCTCGCGGTTCGATTGCGTGATCCTGCCCGGAGGTTTCTCCTATGGCGATTATCTCCGGTGCGGGGCGATGGCCTCGCTCTCTCCCCTGGTCCAGGCCCTTCCGGAATTTGTTCTTGCCGGGGGCAAGCTGCTGGGCATTTGCAACGGGTTTCAAATCCTTCTGGAAGCGGGTCTTCTGCCTGGCGCCCTGCTCCCGAATCGATCCCTCAAGTACATCAGCCGGAAAGTCTGCCTGCGGGTCGGCCAGGTCGATACCCCCTTCACCAACCGCCTCCGGCCCGGACAGGTGATCCGGCTCCCGATTGCTCATTATGAAGGAAGTTACTTCGCCGACGAAGCGACCCTGGAGAGGTTGGAAACCGGCGGAAGGATCCTATTGCAGTACTCCGATCCTGCCGGGCGCGTGACGGAGGGTGCCAATCCCAACGGATCGGCGCGGTCGATCGCGGCCATCTGCAGCGCCGATCGAAACGTCGTTGGAATGATGCCCCATCCGGAGCGGGCCTCGGAGGATTTGCTGGGCAGTGAAGACGGCCTCCGGATCTTCGAATCGTTGATCGGGGGGGCGGCCCGAAAGGCGCACCGTCCGGAAGATCGGCGAGCATGAACCGCGAACCCGGCATCACTCCCGACATGGTGCGGGAACATGATCTGACCGAGGAGGAATACGGCAGGATCCGGAAGATCCTCGACCGCGATCCCACCTACACCGAACTGGGTATCTTCTCGGTGATGTGGTCGGAACACTGCAGCTACAAGAGTTCCCGCGTCCACCTGGGGCGCCTTCCGTCCACCGGGCCCGCCGTCATTCAGGGTCCCGGGGAGAACGCCGGGGTGGTCGACATCGGCGGCGGGCGGGTGGCGGTGTTCAAGATCGAGAGCCACAATCATCCCTCCTTCATTGAACCTTTCCAGGGGGCCGCCACCGGAGTCGGAGGGATCCTCCGGGACATTTTCACCATGGGCGCCCGGCCGGTCGGATCTCTGAATTCACTTCGTTTTGGCGACCCGTCGCATCCGCGCACCCGGCGCCTGCTCGAAGGGGTGATCGGCGGGATTGCCGGGTACGGCAACTGCATCGGTGTCCCCACAGTCGGGGGGGAGATCTCCTTTCATCCCTGCTACAACGGCAACATTCTCGTGAATGTGTTCAATTGCGGGATTGCCGGGAAGGATGAGATCTTCCTCGGAAATGCGTCGGGTGCGGGGAACCCGGTGATCTACGTCGGCTCCTCCACCGGCCGGGACGGTATCCATGGCGCCAGCCTCCTGGCCTCCTCCTCATTCGAGGAGGGCGGTGGCGGGCAAAGACCCCGGGTACAGGTCGGCGACCCGTTCCTGGAAAAGCTCCTCCTGGAAGCCTGTCTGGAGGCGATGCGGGCCGGCGGGATCGTCGGCATCCAGGATATGGGGGCGGCGGGATTGACCTGTTCGACCCTCGAGATGGCGGGCCGGGGGGGAACCGGGATCGATCTCGATCTCGACGCTGTGCCCCGGCGGGAACCGGAGATGAGCCCCTACGATGTGATGTTGTCGGAGTCCCAGGAACGGATGCTGCTGGTGGGGAAACGGGGGTCGGATCCCGATCTCCTCGCCATCTTCCGTAAATGGGACCTGCAGGCGGTTGTGGTCGGCCGGGTCACCGATCGGGGCAAAGTCCGTGTCCGCCATAAGGGAGAGACGGTCGCGGATCTCCCGGTGGGCCCATTGTCGGAAGAAGCCCCACGGTACAACCGGCCGCTCCGGGAGCCGGCTTACCTGCGCGACACCCGATCCTGGAATGCCTCCGTCTTGCCGGAACCGGGAGATGTGGCGGCGATTCTGAAAGACCTTCTGGCCTCGCCGAATATTGCCTCGAAGGGATGGGTCATCGATCAATATGATTCCACGGTGCGCGCGAATACCGTGGCGGGTCCGGGATTGGACGCCGCCGTGTTGCGAATTCCCGGCACCCTGGCCGGAATTGCCATGACCACCGACGGAAACAGCCGGCATAGTTATCTCCATCCCTTTCACGGTGCCGCCGGGGCGGTGGCGGAGGCATCCCGGAACCTTTCCTGCATGGGCGCGGAACCGCTCGCCCTCACCGACTGTCTGAATTTCGGCAGCCCGGAGAATCCGGAAGTGATGTGGCAGTTTCAGCAGACGGTGGAGGGGATCCGGGCCGCCTGTCTTGCCCTGGAGGTGCCGGTGGTGAGCGGCAATGTGAGCTTTTATAACCAGACCGAGGAAAAACCGATCCGGCCCACGCCCGTCATCGGTATGATCGGTTCGATTGCCGATGTTACGCGCACCGGCAGATTGGCCTTTTCCCGTCCGGGCGACCTGATCCTTCTTCTGGGCGACACGCGGCCGGTCCTGGACGGCACCGAGTACCTGGCCCGGATTCACCAGGTGGAAGCGGGCAGCCCCGCCGCGGTCGATTTTCGCCTGGAGCGGGCGGTTCAGGACACCTGCCGGGAGGGAATCCGCCAGGGATGGATCCGTTCGGCCCACGATTGCTCCGAGGGTGGTTTATTGGTGACCTTGGCGGAAGCCTGCTTCGGCGATGGCCGTGATCTCGGCGGTGATTTCCGGATCCCGCAGGCGGACCGGCTGGACGCGCTGCTGTTCGGGGAGTCGGCCTCCCGTATCGTCGTCAGCGTGGCCGAGGCCGATCTGAAGCGGCTGGAAACGACAGCAACCAGGTTTGGCGCCCCCATCCTGCCTCTCGGCCAGGTACGGAAGGAACCGGTTCTGAAGGTCAAAGTAGATGGCGAACGGGTGTTGCATGCGGATGTGGAATCCCTCCGCCGGATCTGGCGGGAGGGGTTTGTTCGAGCGGTGTTCGGCGGCGCGCCGGCCGGCAAGGGAGGGATGGCATGAACGGAGGGGGCGATCGCGACCGGCGCGGTCCGGAGCGGTTCCAGGATGAATGCGGGGTTTTCGGTGTGTACCAGCATAGGGAGGCGGCGAACCTCACCTATCTGGGTTTGCACGGCCTGCAGCACCGCGGGCAGGAATCTGCCGGAATCGTCAGTTCCAACGGCGAACGGTTGTTCGAATTCCGCGGCATGGGCCAGGTTGCGGAAGTATTCCGTGGAAAGAAAGACCTTTCCGGGTTGAAGGGGAGGATGGCGATCGGGCATGTGCGGTACTCCACCGCCGGGGAAAGCGGCCTCGCCAACGCCCAACCCCTGCGCATCAGTTGCCACCGGGGGGAGATTGCGGTGTGCCACAACGGCAACCTGATCAACGCGCGGGAATTGCGGTCGAGCCTGGAGAAGCAGGGGTCGATTTTTCAAACCACTTCGGACACCGAAGTGGTTCTTCATCTCATCGCCCGATCGAAAGAAACCGGCTTCCGGGAGGCGGTCATCGATTCCCTGAACCGGATCCGGGGAGCGTTCTCCATGGCCTTTCTCACGCCGGACCTGCTGATCGGAGTCCGGGACCCCAATGGATTCCGGCCCCTTTCCATCGGCAAGCTGCGGGATACCTGGATCCTCACCTCCGAAACCTGCGCCCTGGATCTGATCGGGGCGAAGCCGGTGCGTGATGTGGAACCGGGCGAACTGGTCTGTCTCACACGGGAGGGGATCGAAAGTTTCCATCCCTTCCCTCCCGCCAACCCGTCCAGCTGTATCTTCGAATACATCTATTTTTCCCGTCCGGACAGCAACCTCTTCGGAAAGAATGTCAGCCTGGTACGCCGCCGCCTGGGAACCGAACTCGCGCGGGAACACAAGGCAGAGGCGGACCTGGTGGTTCCCGTCCCCGATTCCGGAGTGTACGCCGCTCTCGGGTTCGCCGCGGAGTCGGGCATCCCCTTCGAGTTCGGCCTGGTCCGCAACCATTACATCGGCAGGACCTTCATCGAGCCGGAACAATCGATCCGGCACTTCGGCGTGAAATTGAAGCTGAACCCGGTCCGCAGCCTGATCGAGGGGAAACGTGTCGTCCTGGTCGATGACTCGATAGTGAGGGGCACCACGAGCCGCAAGATTGTCTCCATGATCCGGGCGGCGGGAGCGAAGAAGATCGATGTGCGGATCAGCTGCCCGCCCACCATCGGACCCTGTTTTTACGGGGTCGATACTCCCAGCCGTTCCGAACTGATCGCCTCCACCCAGAACGTCGAGGAGATCCGCAAATTCATCCGGGCCGACTCCATTGGATATCTGAGCATGGAGGGAATGTTCCGGGCCGTTGGTACGGCAGGAAATCCCTTCTGCACCGCCTGTTATACCAATGAGTACCCGATCCCCGTCCGCGAGGAGGATCAGGCCTCCAGGCGGGAGGTGCGTTCCCCCCGTTCGAAGGGGAGGGATAATCGCCGGATTGTCTTCCGGTCCGTTTGACAGGATCAAGACCTTGTGGCATACTCGATCCCGGTCGACCCTCCCGGAACCTGCCTGCCAATGCAGGGAATTCCCGATTGAAATGATAGATCCAGAAGTTGCCATCTCCTACCGATCCTTCGGTACAGGAGGAAATTCATGAGCGGCCGGATCTCGATCCTCATCTCCGGGCGGGGTTCTAACATGCTGGCCCTTCTCGCGGCGATCGATGATGGGAGGCTGGCTGCCGTTCCCGCCCTGGTGATTGCCAACGTTCCCCAGGCCGCCGGTTTACGGTTGGCCGCCGCGCGCGGGGTGGAGACGTTGGTCATCGATCATCGGAATAGCTCCAGCCGCCTGGAACACGACCGCAAGGTGCTGGACGCTTTGCAAGGCCGCCAGGTCGACCTGATCTGCCTGGCAGGATACATGCGGGTTCTGGGCCCAACCCTGATCCGGGCCTTTCCCTGCCGGATATTGAACATCCATCCGTCGCTGCTGCCCTCCTTTCCGGGCCTGCATGCTCAGAGGCAGGCGATCGAATTCGGAGCGAAAGTTTCCGGCTGCACCGTGCACTTCGTCGACGAGGGGGTGGACACCGGGCCGGTGATCCTGCAACGCGCCGTGGAGGTCCGGGGATCGGATACCGAGGAGATACTGGGGGCGAGGATCCTGGAAGAAGAACACCGGATCTACCCGGAGGCGGCCCATCTCGTTCTCGAAAAACGGGTCCGGGTTGAGGGCCGCCGCGCATGCATCCTGCCTGCCGGGGAGGTCGCATGAAGATCCAGGCGGTTCCCTTTTCCTCGCGCCCGCGTGAACGGCTGGCCCGGTACGGGGTCTCCCAGCTGCGCGACCTGGAACTGATGGCGATCCTGATCGGATCGGGGAACCGGGGGAACGACGTTCTGCAACTTGCCGGGAGCCTGGTTCGCCAGTACAAGACGGAGGATCTCGCCCTGTTGACGGTGAAGGAACTTCGTAAGATTCCGGGCATCGGTTCCGCCAAGGCTTGCTCGATCGCGGCGGCTTTCGAGCTCGGCCGCCGCGTCAATCTTCACCAGGAGACCGAAATCCGGATTTCCGAACCCCGAGAGGCTTTCGAACTGGTCCGGGACCTCGGCAAGGCCCGCAAGGAACACCTGGTCGCCCTGTACCTGGATGCGCGGAATTGCCTGATCCACCGGGAGACCGTTTCGATTGGCAGCCTGAATACCACCCGGACCCATCCGCGCGAGATCCTGCACCCGGCCATCGTTCACCTCGCCCTGGCATTCATCCTGGTCCACAACCATCCAAGCGGGGACCTGACTCCAAGTAAGGACGATATCGAGTTCACCCGGGCCGTTGGCCGGGCGGCCGACCTGATGGGGATCACCCTGTACGATCACCTCATCGTCAGCCGCAAGGGATTCGTGAGTCTCAAGGAGGGCCAATGGCTGTGAAAGGGGACCGCTCCGAAACCTTTCTTCCCGTTCCGGAACAGATGGAACGGATCGGCATGGGCGCGGTTGAGATCGTTCGGAAGGAGGAACTTGCCAAGAAGCTGGATCGTTCGAGGCGTGACGGGGTCCCCCTCCGGATCAAGGTCGGGTTCGACCCGAGCGCCGCCGACATTCACCTGGGACACACCGTCCTGCTCCGGAAAATGCGCCACTTCCAGGATCTCGGCCATGAGGTGATCTTCCTGATCGGTGATTTTACCGGCCGCATCGGTGATCCCACCGGAATGTCCCGAACCCGGCCGCAACTGGGGCTCGAGCAGATCAAGGAAAATGCCCGGACCTATCGCAAGCAGGCGATGAAGATCCTGGACCGGAAAAGGATCCGGGTGGTGCAGAACAGCCGCTGGCTTTCGAAGCTGGGAGCAGACGGATTCATCGATCTCGCCTCCCGATTCACCGTCGCGAGGATGCTGGAACGGGACGATTTTTCAAAGAGATACTCCGGCCAGCAGTCGATCGGCATTCACGAATTCCTCTATCCCCTGGCTCAGGCATACGATTCCGTTCATCTGCGGGCCGATGTGGAAATGGGGGGTACGGACCAGACATTCAACCTTCTGATGGGCCGGGAGATCATGCGGAGTTTCGGTCTCGATCCGCAGGTGGTCCTGACCATGCCTTTGCTTGTCGGCACCGATGGGGTGGAGAAGATGAGCAAGTCGCTAGGAAACTTCATCGGGATCGAGGAGCCGGCGAGGGAGATCTTCGGAAAGATCATGTCGATCAGCGACGATCTGATGCTTCGCTACTATGAACTCTGCACCAATATCCAGCCGTCCGAACTGGCCGACCTCCGGAAAAACCTTGCCAGCGGCCGGGTTCATCCCAAGCAAACAAAGGAGAATCTGGCGAAAACCTTGGTGGCCGAATTTCACGGGCCGCGAGCCGCGGCCGCCGCGGCCCGGGAGTTCGAAAGGATCTTCGTCGGGAAGGGAAAACCGGACGAGGTCCGGGAGTTCGTCCTGCCGCGCTCCAGGGAGCCGATCTGGCTCCCCGGGCTTCTGGTGCGCTTGGACCTGGCCCGCTCGCGTGGCGAGGCCCGCCGCCTGGTGGAACAGGGGGGGGTCTATCTGGATGGGCGGCGGATCGAGGATGCCGAGATGGAGATCTCCGCGAGTTCGCCGAAAGAGCATCTGTTCCGGGTCGGGAAACGGAAATTCGCCCGGCTGGTGATCCATTAACACAAGGAAGGGTTCCGTGGCCGGCATCATCTCCTTTCATTGCGCCCGCTGCGGCCGGGAGCGGGCATCCGCACCGGCCCTTACCACCTGCCAGTGTGGCGGCCCTCTGTGGGCGGACTATGATATTGAAACCGTCCGGGATGGTTTCCGGATGGAATCGTTGGCGGGTCGTGACCAGGATCTCTGGCGGTATCGTGAGATGTTGCCCCGGTGCGAGCCGGTCCGGCTCGGCGAGGGATTCACCCCTCTTCTGAAGGCTTGCCGCGCGGGGAAACCGCTGGGCCTCCCGAATCTATGGATCAAGGATGAATCGAGGAACCCGACTGGGACCTTCAAGGCACGGGGATCCTCCGTTGCGGTCAGCGCGGCCCGCGCCGCCGGGGTGAAGGCGCTGGCGATCGCCTCGGCGGGGAATGCCGCGGCCTCCCTGTCCGCATACGCAGCCCGGGCCGGTCTCGAAGCTCATTGCTATGTCCCGGATGACACTCCGAGAATTGTCCTGGAGGAGGTGAAAGCTTACGGCGGCCGCCTGTACCTGGTGGAAGGACCGTTGAGCGAGGCCGGGAAAAAACTCCGGGCCGATCTACCGGAGCACGGCTGGTTCGACATCTCCACCTTCCGCGAACCGTTCCGCCTCGAGGGAAAGAAGACGATGGGGTACGAGCTGGCCGAGCAGATGGCCGGCAATCTTCCCGACTGGATCCTGTATCCCACCGGCGGGGGGATGGGATTGATGGGATTGTGGAAGTCGTTCGGGGAGATGGAGAAACTGGGATGGATCGATGCGCGGCGGCCGCGGATGGTGGCGGTGCAGGCGTCCGGTTGCGCCCCGCTGGTCCAGGCCTTCGAGAAGGGCGCGAAGGAGGCCTCCCCGTGGGGGAGGCCCGACACCATTGCGGTGGGCCTTCGGGTTCCGGTGTGCGCTGTAAGCGATCTGTTGTTGAAAATCTTGCGTGAGAGCGGCGGCTCGGCGGTGGCCGTTGAGGATGGCGAAATTCGCCGGGCTTCCCTGACACTGTCGCGCCAGGAGGGGATCGGCGCCTCCCCGGAGGGTGCCGCCACCCTGGCGGCCTTACAAATATTACGGGAGCGGGGGGATGTCCGGGAATCGGAACGGGTCGTCCTGTTCAACACCGGTTGGGGCGGGAAATATGTTGACAGCCTCGGACCGCCCGAATAAGATATTCTCATTTTACCGGTTGCCACTAAAGAATCATGGTGATGGCATTCTAGCGAATTTCCCACCCTCGATATTCCGGAACTCCTAGGAAGAACATGACCGAGCCAACCACGGGCAGGGAGCAATGGGGCACGCGCATCGGCCTGATCCTGGCCATGGCGGGGAATGCCGTCGGCCTCGGCAATTTCCTCCGGTTCCCGGTCCAGGCCGCGAAGTACGGCGGCGGCGCCTTCATGATCCCCTACTTCATTTCCCTCCTGATCCTGGGAATCCCGATGATGTGGGTGGAGTGGAGCATTGGCCGGTTTGGCGGCCGGCACGGGGTGGG
>JAPUIV010000283.1 GCA_027296665.1 Acidobacteriota bacterium
CCAGAAGGAGGGGTCTACCGCGCGCCGGCATTCCTCCTTCCTCCGCCATCCGTTTGTTCTCGTCCTGGAACCTGAACCGGTCGACCTGCTCATCCAGGATGAAATCGGTGTCCCCCACATCCTCGATCTTCACCCACCGCATCATCTGGCGGGTGATCACTTCGATATGCTTATCATTGATGTCCACACCCTGAAGCCGGTACACCTCCTGGATCTCGTTCACCAGGTATCTCTGCAAGGATGTTTCTCCCATCACGCTTAGAATGTCGTGAGGGTTGCTCGGCCCGTCGATCAATGGCTCGCCAGCCGTGACGCGTTCCCCTTCCTGAACATTGATGTGGACCGACTTGGGAATCGAGTACTCCTTCTGGTCGCCTCCCTCATTACGGACAGTGATTATCCGCATCCCCTTGGTGATCCCCCCGTAAGCTACCTGACCGTTGATCTCGGTGATGATGGCCGGGTTCTTCGGCCGGCGTGCCTCGAACAGTTCGACAATACGGGGAAGGCCTCCGGTGATGTCCTTGGTCTTGGTGGTTTCACGCGGGATCTTCGCCAGGACGGAGCCCTGGTAAACTTCATCCCCGTCGGAGACCATGAGAAGGGCCTGTGCCGGCATCAGATAGGAACGAAGGGTCTTCTTGTTCTTATCCTTCAGAAAGATTCGAGGCTGCAACTTTTCGTCGGTCGATTCATGAATCGCCTTGCGTGAAAATCCGGTTACCTCGTCCACTTCTTCCCGCATCGTGACCCCTTCGGTGATGTCCTTGAAGACCACGGTTCCGCGGACTTCGGTGAGGATCGAGAAGGTGTAAGGATCCCATTCGACGAGCAAGGTTCCCGGCTGGATTTGAACCCCATCGACGGTTTTCAGGATCGCGCCGTATGCGATGGCGTGCCTCTCCTTCTCCAGGCCCTTTTCACCCTCGATGATAAGGGAACCATTTCGGTTCATCACCACAAGGTCACCATTCTGGTTCTTTACGGTACTGAGATTCAGGAACCGGACTTTTCCCGGATTCTTGGCAGTGATGGTGGATTGCTCGGACACGCGGGCAGTGCCGCCGATATGGAAGGTCCGCATGGTCAACTGGGTTCCCGGCTCTCCGATCGACTGGGCAGCGATGACTCCCACGGCTTCGCCAAGCTCGACCATATTTCCGGTGGCAAGGTTCCGTCCATAGCAGCGGGCGCACACACCCCGGCGGGTATCACAGGTCAAGACCGATCGGATCCGGATCTCCTCGATACCTGATTCCTGGATCCTGCGGGCCGAATCCTCCCGGATCTCATCGTTTGCCTTCACCAGGACCTTCCGGGTTTTCGGATCGGTAACATCGTCCATGGCAACACGCCCGACGATCCGGTCCCGTAACGGCTCAATGACCTCTCCGCCTTCGATGATCGCCTTCACTTCGATGCCGGAAAGGGTTCCACAATCATCCTGGGCAATGATGACATCCTGGGCGACATCGACGAGACGCCGGGTGAGATAACCCGAGTCAGCCGTCTTGAGGGCGGTGTCGGCCAAACCCTTGCGGGCCCCGTGTGTGGAAATAAAATACTGCAGTACCGTCAGGCCTTCCCGGAAGTTCGCGGTAATGGGGGTTTCTATGATCTCTCCGGAGGGTTTCGCCATGAGGCCGCGCATCCCGGAAAGCTGGCGCATCTGCTGTTTGCTGCCGCGGGCTCCCGAATTGGCCATCATCAGGACCGGGTTGAACTCCTTCTCGCTCTCATCGCTCTTTTTCATTTCCAGGAACATTTCGTCCGAAATTTTCTCCGTGACGGCAGACCAGATCGCGATCACCTTGTTGTACCGTTCTCCGTTAGTGATCGCGCCGTCCAGGTACTGCTGATCGACCGAGATCTGTTGTTGGCGAGCCTCCTGTACCAGTTCTCCCTTGAGTTTCGGGATCACCATGTCATCAATTCCGATCGAGATCCCCGCCATGGTGGCATAATGGAACCCGAGCTCCTTCAATTTTTCCACCATCTCCACGGTCTTTTCGTTCCCGAACTGCAGATGGCAAAATTGAACGAGCTGGCCCACCCCCTTCTTTTTGAGGTTTCCGTTGATAAAGGGCACGCCTTCCGGAAGGCTGTCATTGAACAGGACACGGCCCACCGTGGTTTCCAGTTTAAAACTAGGAACGTCAGGGGGAATCGTCTTGACGGGGATATGGAGAACATCCTGATCGTCATACTCCTTGGTCAGGTCAATCAAATCTCCCGCGAACCTCAATTGAATTGGAGTGAGAAGCTCGACTTCCCCTGCCTCGAGGGCCAAAAGAACTTCATCAAAATCCCCGAAAACCCGTCCCTGCCCGCGGCCTCCAGGTTTCCATTTTGTCAGGTAATACAATCCAAGGACGATATCCTGGGTCGGAACCACAACGGGGCGGCCGTTAGCCGGAGACAGAAGATTCTGGATCGACAGGAGGAGTACCTGTGCCTCCACCTGGGCTTGCGGGGAAAGGGGGATATGGACAGCCATTTGATCGCCGTCAAAATCGGCATTAAAAGCGGTACAGACCAGGGGATGGATCTTGATTGCCTTGCCCTCGACGAGGACCGGTTCGAACGCTTGAATCCCCAGGCGGTGCAATGTGGGGGCCCGGTTCAGAAGCACTGGATGTTCGTGAATGACCTCTTCCAGGAAGTCCCAGACTTCGGGCCTTTGGAGTTCCACCATTTCCTTTGCCGCCTTGATGGTGGATACCAGTCCCTTCTCCTCCAGCTTGTTGTATATAAACGGCTTGAAAAGCTCCAGGGCCATCTTCTTCGGGAGACCGCACTGGTGAAGCTTCAGCTCTGGACCCACCACGATGACCGAACGGCCCGAATAGTCGACCCGCTTCCCCAGGAGGTTCTGGCGAAACCTACCCTGTTTTCCTTTCAGGGTGTCACTCAAGGACTTCAACGGTCGATTATTGGTTCCCCGCAGGATCCTGCCCCGGCGACCGTTGTCAAACAGGGCGTCCACGGCCTCCTGGAGCATCCGTTTCTCGTTCCGGATGATTACCTCGGGGGCCCGAAGTTCCAGAAGTTTTTTCAGGCGGTTGTTTCGGTTGATCACCCGGCGATAGAGATCATTCAGGTCGGAGGTGGCAAAACGGCCCCCGTCCAGTGGTACCAGGGGACGAAGCTCCGGCGGGATGACCGGAAGAACCTCCAGGATCATCCATTCCGGTTGATTCTTCGATTTGCGGAACGATTCGACCACCTTGAGCCGTTTTGCGTGTTTGATCCGTTTCTGCGCCGACTTCTCGGTTCTCATCAATTCGCGCAGTTCCTTGGCGAGCGGCTCGATGTCAACCTTGCGGAGCAGTTCCCGGATCGCCTCAGCACCCATCTTCGCAATAAAGGAATCCCCGAATTCCTCCCGGAGGGACCGGTATCGCTCTTCGGGGAGAAGTTCCTTTTCCTGAAGGGGCGTGTCCCCAGGCTCGATCACGACATAAGCTTCGAAATAGAGGATCTTTTCCAGGTCCCGGAGGGTAATGTCCAGCAAGTGCCCAATACGGCTGGGCAACCCCTTGAAGAACCAGACATGGGAAACCGGAGAGGCCAGTTCTATATGTCCCATCCGCTCCCGGCGAACCTTGGACTGGGTCACCTCGACACCGCACTTGTCACAAATAACCCCGCGGTGCTTCATCCGCTTGTACTTGCCGCAGAGACATTCCCAGTCCGTGACAGGACCGAAGATCTTGGCGCAGAACAGGCCGTCCCGTTCGGGCTTGAACGTGCGGTAGTTGATGGTCTCCGGCTTGGTCACTTCCCCGCAGGACCAGGACCGGATCTTCTCTGGAGAAGCGAGACTGATCTTGATCGACGAGAAGTCGTTGATCGCCTGCGCCCGCTCGAATAGACCCTTACCTTTCACCGCGACCTCCTGCTGAGCTCGAACTGCTCATTCTCGAACTGCTCATTCTCGAACCAATCTCTCGAAGCAATGACTTCAAGCAACTCACTCGAAACAACTCTCAGCGAACCGCGACAAGTCATCAGCTCGCAACGTCACTCTCGGTCAACAACTCAACGTCCAGGCAGAGGCTCTGAAGCTCGCGTAGCAGGACGTTGCACGACTCCGGCACCCCGGGAAGGACCGCTACTTCGCCCTTCACGAGAGCCTCGTAGATCTTGGTTCGGCCGTACACGTCATCGGACTTGGCGGTGAGCAGCTCCTGCAAGGTGTGTGCTGCTCCATAGGCCTCGAGCGCCCAGAC
>JAPUIV010000284.1 GCA_027296665.1 Acidobacteriota bacterium
GGCCGTCCTCGCGGTCCTGGCGGTGATGACCATCCAGAAGATCCTCACCCGTCCGGTCCGGCCGGAGAGTGGGTAATGGAATGAAGAGTTCGGGGGTTGCCTTACCGTCCGTAGTGCTTTACACCCGGCAGGATTGCCACCTCTGCGAGGAGGCCAAACGGGCTCTGGAATCGGTTTCAAGGAGCTTGGCCATTCATGTGGAGGAGGTGGATGTGGACCAGCACGCTTTTCTGAAGAAGGGATATTCGGACGAAGTACCGGTGGTTTGGATCCGGGGCATCAAGATCTGCAAGTACCGGGTGGACGAAAAAATGCTCCTCCGGCGATTGCGGTCCCTGGCACCGGAAGATAAAGAAAAACGGAAACAAGGGCCTAGCAAACGGGTCCCCCCTCCAAAAATTTAATGGGGAAACCGATGGACAGGAAAACCATTCGAATCGCGATGATTCCCGGCGACGGGATTGGTATCGACGTTCTGAAAGAGGCAGAAAAAGTTTTGAAGTGCTTGGACGGCGTTTTCCAGATGGGATTGCGGCTGGACGATTTCGATTACGGCGCCGAAAGGTACCTCAAGACCGGCAAGACCCTTTCCGCCGGGGAACTGGAAGAGCTGAGGACTTACGACGCCATACTTCTCGGGGCCCTTGGGGATCCCCGGGTGCCCGACATGAAGCATACTTCCGACATCCTCCTGGGGATCCGGTTTCAGATGGACCTGTTCGTGAACCATCGCCCGGTAAAGTTGCTTCATGATCGCCTCTGTCCCCTGAAGGATCGAACCCGGCAGGACATCGATTTCGTGGTATTCCGGGAAAACACCGAGGGGCTTTACGTGGGCATCGGTGGGATCTTCAAGCGGGGAACCCCGGACGAGATCGCCGTCCAGGAAGACATGAACACCCGCAAGGGGGTGGAACGGATCCTCCGATACGGTTTCGAATATGCCCGGAAGCACGGCAACAAGAAGGTCACCATGGCTGATAAGAGCAACGTGTTGACCTATGGGCACGACCTCTGGCAGCGAACTTTTGCGGAGATCGCACCCCAGTACCCGGAAATCACCTCCAATCACCTGTATATCGATGCCTTATCGATGCAGATGATCAAGAACCCGGCCCAGTTCGAGGTGATTGTCACCTCCAACATGTTTGGGGATATCGTCACCGATATTGGCGCTCAACTCCAGGGAGGCCTTGGCATGGCGGGTTCCGGCAATCTCCATCCCGGCGCCACCTCGATGTTCGAGCCGGTGCACGGCTCGGCACCCAAGTATGCCGGCAAGAACATCGCCAATCCGTTCGGAATGATCCTGAGCACCCAGATGATGTTGGAATTCCTGGAATTTCCGGAAGCTGGTGCCCGGCTGGAAGCCGCTGTCATTGCTTGTCTGGAGGAAGGAAAGACCACCCGGGATGTCGGCGGGGCGTGCACCACCACGGAAGTGGGAGACCACATCTGCCGGATACTGGAACGCAATCGGGGATAATTTCCCTCATCACCTCCGCTCTTTAAATGGCCAATACCTTGTCCCTGGCTTCACGGGAGCGCGGGGAGGGTATGGATCGGAATCCCCATCAACCGGGTGTTTCCTGAACCACACCCGATAACAGCGGTCGCAGGTCCGGCGGCTTGCGGGGAGCTGCAGGTTCCGGATTCCGGCCTGGGAACCGGAAAGGATCCGGCCGGGTCCAGGTTGGGCAGGGTATGAACCTGGAGGATGTCGGCGGTGAACGGGAATACCAGGAACAGATTCCCGAGCACCAGGGGATCGGCCACCAGTCGGTGGCTTGAGACCCGGTAATGGATCAGGTGGCCCGATTTTCGTTTCAATATGTAGATGTCGTTGTCGAACGATCCTGCAAAGATCCGGTTTGCCCGGATCACCGGCCGGGATGTGATCCTTCCGCCCGTGCGGAATTCCCATTTCACCTTTCCCTTGTCCAGTCCGATCCGGGTGATCGAATCTCCGCAACCCACCAGGGCGGCATTCTGGTCGCAGGCCGGAAGAGAAGGGGGCGCCGCCCCGCAGGAGACTTCCCAGGTCGGTCGGAGGGATTCCCTTTGGATCCCCAATAGACGGCCGTCCGTTGTACCAATCAGGATTCGATCCCGGCAGGAAACCGGGGAAGTTGCCGGAGTGCCCCGGAAAACGGATCGGGATCGGATCTCGCCGGTTTCCGGATCCAGGACAAGGAGCTTTCCCGGGATGGCGATCAACAACCGATCCTGACGTCGGGAAAAGCCCGGGGAAACGGTGATCGGAGCCTGAATCCGGAGACCCCATCGGGGCTTGCCGGTGAATTGATCCCACGCGTAAAGGTTTCCTCCCCTGCCGGCCAGGAAGATCATGCCGTTTTTGATCAATGGCCCGGCGGCCACCGGCTCCCCCACTGCGGTCCGCCAGAGAATGGTTCCGTCCCCGGAGGCCAGAACCACCAGAAGGCCCTCCAGGGTTGCTGCCGCGACCACGGTGGCATTGGCCGCCGGGTTGCCCACCATCTCCCCCGCCAGGTCATGGGTCCACCCGGAGGGCAGGGGAGAGGTCGCCCGGGACCCGGGTTCCATCTGTGGGAACGCCGTCGA
>JAPUIV010000285.1 GCA_027296665.1 Acidobacteriota bacterium
CGCTGGGGCGGATCATCGATCATATCGACCGGGTGGTGGAACTGGCGGGGATCGATCACGTCGGGCTCGGCTCCGACTTCGACGGCGTGACGCGGTTGCCGCGCGGGCTGGAGGACTGCTCCAAGTTGCCCGATCTCACCCACGCCATCCTGGAACGAGGCTATTCGGAGGAAGATGTGAGGAAGATCCTCGGCGGCAATCTGCTGCGCGTCTTCCGCGAGGTGCAAGTGGTTGCCGGGGAAGGGGATTAGCGGGTTGGCGGAAGCGTGTGGGAATCGAACCCACCCTCCGTACCTCTCGGCACGGAGCAACGGATTTGAAGTCCGCGCGGGACACCAGCCCCGATTCGCTTCCTCCGGCGCGCGGATTATAGACCGGGGTCTGCGGCCGGTCAACGCGGCTAATTGTCCGAAAAGGGTTCGTCGGAGAGGACCCGGCGGAGGGTCGCCTGGTCGAGGTTGCCGCCGCTGAGGATGATCGCCACGCTCTTTCCCCGGAGGCGATCGCGGATCTGAAGGGCGCCGGCCAGGGCGGCCGCGCCGGCCCCCTCGGCAATATTGTGGGTGGTCCGGAGGAGGAGCAGGATCGCCTGCCGGATCTCCTCCTCGCTGACCAGGAGGATGTCGTCGATCCGATCCTTCAAGTAGGAAAAGGTCAGGTCGAAGGGGACGCGGGTGGCGACGCCGTCGGCGAAAGTGTCGGAGCTGTCGGTGGAGATCTTATCCCCTTTTTTCCAGGACAGGTAGACGCTCGGCGCCTTCTTCGCCTGCACGCCGATGATCCGGGTCGACGGGCTCAACCGGGCGGCGGCGAGAAGAAGACCGCAGACCCCGCTGCCGCTGCCGACCGGCACCAGGATGAAGTCGGGATCGGGCAGGGTCTTGAAGATCTCGAGGGCGTAGGTTCCGACCCCGGCGATCAGTTTGGGTTCGTTGGCCGGATGGATGAACAGGGCGTCGGTCTCCTTGAAATCCGACTCCAACTTTTCCCGGGCCTCGTCGAAATCGATGCCGTGTACTACGAGTCGTGCCCCGAGTGCCTTCATCGCCTCGTTTTTCTCGGGGTTGTTTCCTTCCGGAATGTAGATGGTGGCCTGAACCCCGAACAACCGGGCGGCGAGGGCCACCGACTGGCCGTGGTTTCCCCGGGAGACGGTGACCACGCCGCGGGCCTTTTCCCGGCTGGTCATGCTCGACATGTAGTTGATCCCGCCGCGGATCTTGAAGCTTCCGGTCAGGTTGTGGTTCTCGTGCTTGACGTGCAGGGTGCAGCCTATCTGGCGGGAAAGAAGGGGATACTCGTACAGTGGGGTGGGGGAGATATGACGGTAGACGACTTCACAGGCGTCCTCGATCGACTCGAATGTCAATGTCTCCACGCGCAGGCTCCTCATCCCCTGTTGTTCGATTAAAACACGCCATTGTATCACCTGAAGTGATTTTGCACCAACCTTCCATCCGCATTTCCCGATACGCCCCGTTTCTTGACACCCCGGATCCCCACCGTTATGATCTGTGGATCGATTGGGGCTGTGGCGCAGTTGGGAGCGCGCGTGACTGGCAGTCACGAGGTCACGGGTTCGAACCCCGTCAGCTCCACCAGGTCAGAAATGGATCGGGATCTCCCTCAGAGGTGCAGATGAGAAAAATAATGGGGGCCGGGGCAGCGCTCCTGCTGGTGGCCGCCTTTTCCATTTCGTGTGGAAAGGGAAAACAGGCCGAGAAGTACTACCAGGCGGGGATCGATCTCCAGGAGCGGGGGGAATGGGATCCCGCCATCGTCCAGTTCGATGGAGCCCTTCGCATGGACCCGGGGATGGCCAAGGCGTTTTACCATCGCGGCATCTCGCAAAATTACATGGGCCGTTTCGAGAAGGCGATTGCCGACTTTGACCAGGCGGTGCAACAGGATTCCCAGATGTCCGGCGCCTTCTACAACCGGGCCTTCGCCAAAAAATCGATTGGAAAGTTTCGCGAAGCGATCCAGGATTTCAACGCGGCTATCCGCCTCAATCCCCGGTACAAGGAGGCCTTCGACGAACGGGGGAACGTCTATTTTACCCAGGGGCGTTATCAGCAAGCGGTTCGGGACCACACCGAGGCGATCGAATTGAATCCGGAGAATCCGATCTTCCGCCTCGACCGGGGCCGGGCCTTCCAGAACATGGGGAAGTTTCAGGAGGCGATCCAGGATTTCAACGAGGCACTCCGGCTGGAACCCCAACTGGCCCTTGCCTACAGCTACAGAGGGGTCGTCTATAACTTCCTGGGGCAGTTCGAAAACGCGCTCCAGGATCTGACCACGGCGATCAATCTGAATCCCGGTCTGGTCCAGGCGTTCAACAGCCGCGGCGCCCTGTACGATTCCCAGGGCCAGTATGACCAGGCAGTCCAGGACTACGACGAGGCGATCCGGCTCGATCCCCGCCATGCCCAGGCGTACAACAACCGGGGCCGGACTTTCTGGAACCAGGGAGATACCCAGAAGGCGATCGGGGATTTCGAGTCGGCCATCAACCTCAATGGGAACCTGATCCCCGCCCATAACAACCTCGGGGCGTTGTATGATTCCCTGGGACAGTACGACAAGGCGGTGGAGCAGTTCGGACAGTCCCTCCAGCTCAACTCGGGCAATCCCCAGGTGTTCAACCGGCGGGGCCTGGCCTTCCGGAAGCTGGGGAAACTGGAGGAAGCTCTCCAGGACATGAACCAGTCGTTGCGCCTGGCACCCGAGTTCGGCGAAGGATACGCCGCCCGCGCCCTGGTTTACTTCTCCATGGGGAAGGCCCAGGAGGCCGGGAGGGACAAGGAAAAAGCGCTGAAGTTAGGGGTGGATCCCTCCTATTTCGATCAGGAGGTGGCGGGAGGGCGAAGACTACGTTAGGGGTGTCCGTTTCCCGTTAGCCAAACGCCGCGCCGTGGCGGAGTGGGGTTTCTTCTCTCCGGCGGCCAGGATCTGTTCCAGAGCCTCGCCGACGTTCCCGACCGGGTAAAATTTAACCTTCTTGGAAACCGATGGAGCCAGGCCCACAAGGTCGCCCTTGTTGTGGGCCGGGAGGATGACCCGGGAGATCCCGGCCCGGGCGGCGGCCATCATTTTTTCCTTGACCCCGCCGACCGGGAGAACGCGGCCCCTCAGGGTGATCTCGCCGGTGAGGGCGATGTTTTGGCGAATGGGCCGGCCCGACATCAGGGAGACCAGGGCGACGGCGATGGCGAGGCCCGCGGAAGGGCCGTCCTTGGGGATGGCGCCGGCCGGAACATGGATGTGGATCTCGTATTTCCCGAACTCTCCATCATCGATCCCGAACTCGGATGCGCGTGACCGGATGAAACTCAGGGCGGCCTGGGCCGATTCTTTCATCACCGAGCCCAGCTGGCCGGTGAGTTTCAGATCCCCCTGGCCCCGCATCCGCGTCGCTTCGATGAATAGGATCTCTCCCCCGGCCGGTGTCCAGGCGAGCCCGGTGGAGAGGCCGATCTCGGTGCCGGTCTCGGAGGTCTCAGGAAAGAAGGTTGGCGGCCCCAGATATTTTTGCAGGTGCCGGGTGGAGATCCGCCTGGGCTCCTCCCTCCTGCCCTCCTCGACGATCTCCTTGGCAACGGCCCTGCACATGGAGGCGATGAATCGTTCCAGGCGGCGGAGACCGGCGTCGCGGGTGTACCGCCGGATGACCTGGAGGAGGGTTCTGCGGGGCAGTTGAAGATCTTGGGGAGTCAGGCCCGCCGCTTCCCTCTGTTTCGGCAGGAGATGTTTCATGGCGATCCGGACCTTCTCCTCCTCGGAGTACCCTGGCAGTTGAATGGTTTCCATCCGATCCAGCAGCGCAGGTGGAATCGCATCGGGCTGGTTCGCGGTGGTGATGAACAAGACCCTGGAAAGATCGAAGGGCAGGTTGAGGTACAGATCGGTGAAGGTGGAGTTCTGGTCGGGGTCGAGAACCTCGAGGAGGGCGGAGGCGGGATCGCCGCGGAAATCCATGCCCAGCTTGTCGATCTCGTCGATGATGAAGAGGGGGTTGGCCGAGCCGACGCGGCGGAGCCCCTGCAGGATCTTTCCCGGCATCGCGCCGACGTAGGTGCGGCGGTGCCCACGGATCTCCGCCTCGTCACGCATCCCCCCGACCGAGATCCCGAAAAACTTCCTGCCCAACGCCTCGGCGATCGATTTCCCCAGTGAGGTCTTTCCCGTTCCCGGCGGGCCATAAAAACAGAGGATCGGCCCTTTTTGGCTGCTCCCCCGCAGCTTCCGTACGGCAATAAATTCCAGGATCCGGTTTTTTACCTTGTCCAATCCCATGTGGTCCCGGTCGAGAACCTTCCGGGCCGAACCGAGATCGAGCCGGTCCTCGGTCTCCTCATTCCATGGGAGATTGAAGATCCAGTCGAGATAGGTAAGGGCGACGCCGTATTCCGCGGAGACTGGCGGGATCGACTCGAGCCGTTCCAGCTCCCGTTCCGCTTCCTGGCGCACCGCCTGCGGGAACTCGCCCTCCTGCAACCGTTCCCGGTACTGGCGGATCTGGACTTCCTGGGAGGTCTCCTCACCGAGCTCCCGGCGGATGGTCTTCAACTGTTCGCGGAGAAAATATTCTCGTTGGGACTGGGTGATGTTTTCCTGGGTCTCTTCTTGGATCTGCTTGGCCACCTTGCCGAAGGCGATATGTCTCTTCAGGATCCCGTTGGTGATCCGGAGCCGGTCCTCGGGATCGATGCATTTCAGAATTTCGACTTTCTCGCGAAGCTGGAATTGGAGATGATTGGCCAGCTGATCGGCAAGGTGGCCCGGTCCCCGAAGATTGTTCTGAATCATCTGCAGGACGTCCTGCGGGATGCGGGGATCGATCTGGACGATGGTCTCCAGCCTCTTCAGGGTGTCCCGGATCAGGGGCGAGTTCCGGAAATCGCCGGGCTCGGGCGCATCGATGCAGCCGATCCTGGCCCTCAGAAAGGGTTGGGTCTGCAGGTACGACTCCACACGGAATCGCGTCAATCCGATCAGGATCAGTTGAACACTGGTGGGAGTCAGGTTGATCCAGTTGGCCAGCCGGGCCGCGACTCCCATTCTTGTCAGATCCTTGGTCGGGGGGATCTCGGTGCTGGATACCTTCTGGACGACCAGTCCGAGAATATCGTCCACGGCAAGTTTCCGGACCAGTTCCAGGTTCTCCTCGCGGACCACCTGCAGGCTGACAACCGTGAATGGAAAGACCACGGTGCTGGCGAGAGGGAGAATCGGCAGCTCCGCCGGGATATCGCAGGAAAGAATCTCCACGCTGTTTTTTTGGCTCATTCAACCCTCTAGATGAATATAGCCCAGAAGCCGGTAAATGAGTTTGGCGGCAAAAAATTCCGAGATCACTTCCCCCTGCCGGGGGCAAAGTTCCATGACGTCGAAACCAACGACCCGCTTGCGCCTGGTTAACTCGCGAAGAAACCGCAGGGCATCATACCACCGGGCGCCCCCGGGTTCGGGCGTTCCCACTCCCGGCACCTCGGAGGGATCGAAAAAATCCATGTCGATGGTCAGGAAGATCTGATCGGGCATGCGGTCCAAGGCCTCGACGGCAACCTCGGGCCGGGTGAGGAATGTCCTGGCGGGAATCACCGCGATCCCTTCCCTGCGGATCAACTCCGCTTCCTCGGAGCAGCAGCTCCGGAGCCCGACGTGCATGAACGGGGCGACTTCGAAGATCCGCCGCGCCACGCAGGCATGGTTGTGGGGAGATCCCTCGTAGGTGGTACGGAGATCCCCGTGGGCGTCCAGCTGGATCACGCCGCATCCGGGAAATTTCTCCTGGAAGGCCCGGACGACCCCGAAACTGATGGAATGTTCTCCCCCGACGCTGACGACGAATTTGTCCAGCTGGAGAAAACGCCCGACCGCCTCCTCCACTGCCTTCACCATCGCCTCGGGCGTCGGGGCATGTTCGGCCACGGGGAGGGCGGTGTGGATCCCCAGAGTGGAGACGTCGCCGTCGAGTTCGTCGTCGTAGGTCTCCATCTGGCCGGAGGCGGCCATCAGGGCGGCAGGTCCCCGGCGGCAGCCCTTCAGGTAGGTGGTGGTTTGTTCGTAGGGGATGGGCAGGATCACGATCCGGGACGCCTCCAGGGTCTGTTGTTCGCCGGTATAGGGACTGACCGGGGGAGGCGTGCGGGTCATGGAAGCAGGATGGCTCCGGCGATCACCGTGGTCCACAGTCCGTCCTTGTCTCCGATCGCCGACTGCGTGACGTTCATGGTCTTGTAGATCTTGTTGCTGATCTTCCAGAGCTCTTTTTTTTCGTTGTAACTGTCGTCGGGATCGAAATCGACCCCGAGGATCGTCGCGAGCATGGAAGCGGCCAGATCCTCGGCATACTCCGCCGCGTGATCCTCCTTCTGTCCGAAGCTATGGTGCTCGGAGAGAAATCCGTAGGTTTTCGGATCGGAGGGGATGGCAAGGCCTATGGAGGCGGCCAGAAGGCGATGCGGTTCGTTGGAGGAGTTCTCGCTGAGGACGCAGAAGACAACCTCGCCGGGGTGGAGGTAACTGCGTCCATCCCGTTTCGGGATCAACTTGCATTGGGGAGGGAATATGCTGGATACCCGAACCAGGTTGAAATGGGCGATGTCGGCGTCTCGAAGCGCCATCTCGAAGCTGGCCAGCTTTTCCTTGTGTTTCCCCACTCCCTTGGTCAGGAAAATCCGCTTCGATACAAACATCTGCCCACTTCCCTCCTGCCGAACCCTGGAGGCAACCAGTTCTGAACGGGATACACTGATGGCACCGGAAAGGTATTGTACACAGGTCGTTCCCCATGTCAAACCTTAATCCTTGCCTGAGTTTTCCTTGGGAGTTCCGGGTTCCGGATCGGGGGGATCGGGGGCTGCCTGTTCCGCCGGGAGAGTTTTGTCGATAGCCCCTTTTCTTCTCTGCTGGGCCATGAACTCCCGGACTTCCGCCTGGAGGTCATTGTTCTTCTCCGGAGCGGGGGGCATTTCTTCGGCCGGCTGCTCCGGTTCCGTGGATAGGGATGGTTCACTTTTGCCCAGTCCAAGTTCGCCGGGATCGGGGGCCGGGGTGAGATATATCTCGGCCACCCGGGGAAGGGATGAGGGGATCTCATCCGCAGGGGGAAGCAGCGCGTCGATCGGGAGGGCCGGGCTATAGGTTCGAAGTTTCTTCTCCAGTTCGCGGAACAGCTCCGTCATTTCCCACCCAGACCGTTTCCACCCTCTTGCTGGTCGAACATTCGCAGGGAGCGCAGGGCATTCTCGTTGAGGGGATCGATCTCGACCGCACGTTTCCAGGCCACAAGGGCCCGGTCATGCCGTTTCAACATGTAGAAGCTGTTGCCGAGGTTGGTGTAGGCTGCGGCGAAGTCACCGCTCTGGAGGAGCGCCTTGCGGAACATCTCGACCGCCTTGGGGAACTCCAGATTGGAATGATACAGGAACCCCAGGTTGTTATAGGCCTCGGCCAGCTTGGGATCGAGTTGAATGGTTTTCTGAAAGGATTGAACGGCCTGTTCCGCCAGGCCGAGACGGCTCTGGGCGAGCCCCAGGTTGTTGAATGCCTCGGGGTAGTCCGGATGCAGTTCAACGGCCTCCTTGAAGTGTTCCGCTGCCGCTTCCGTGGCGCCCTGGTAAAACAGCACCACTCCCTGGTTATTCTTGTGGCGCGCTTCCTCCTCGCGCGAGTGCTTTTCCTCCTCGGTCAGCCGCCTATCCTGCTCCTGGTACCGGGAAAGCAGTTTCTTCCCCTGGTCGAGGAGTTCCCTGAAGGAGGCGGAGTTCTTCTCCACGATTCCCTTCATCAGGGTCAACTGGCGGCCGTTGGTCACTACCTCCTCGGCGAGGTTCTTCACCTTCTTGCCAATCTTGTCGAGAGATTTCTCCTTTTCCTCCAGTCCTGTCAGGATGCCTGCCGTCCGATCCCCGATCTCCTCCATCAACTTGAATAACTTTTCCTGTTCCGATTTTCCCTTCTGGATCTCTGCCTGGAACCGATCGACCAACTCCTGGAGATGACCGCCGATCGCATCGATCCGGCGCTCGAGATCCTGTTCCCGCCCGGAGAGATGGTTCTTGAAGGCGTCCAGCCGGCCCTGAACCTCCCCCCGGAGTTCCTCTATTAGTTTCCGGATCGAATCCGGTACCGCGCAGGGTTCCGGCTCCCGGTCCGGCCCTTCAGGCCCGGGTGTACCGGTGCCGGCGTGTGGTGTTTGGTCGGTCATCTCTTCCATGTTTTTATCCCGGATAGTTCAATATGGTTTCCCCTACCAGGGTCTCGGAACTCCGCCGCAGATCGTTCAGGGTCATCGCCTGGTAGTAAGCCTCCAGGCGCTTCTCCAGGACCGGATCAGGGTTTTCGTTGATCAGCCGTTCCATTGCGGCGGCGGCCAGAGGCAAATTCCGGCACTTTTCCGCGGCAAGGGACAGTTGCAGGGTCGGTTCCAGGTTTCCCAGCGGCTCCAGGGCCCGGAACGGCAACCCCTGGCGAATATATGTCATGGCGGCCAGTTGACAATATTTTTCCTTTCCGAGGTTCTGGCGGTTCTCCGCCAGCCATTCCTGCGCCCGCTCGCATTCCCCGAGTTCCACCAGGATCCGGATCAATTCGGGGAGTTTTTCCATCTCTCCCTTTTCCCGGAGGGTTTCCTCCAGAGCCCGGCATTGCAATTTCAGGTGCTGGACCAGGAATCCATGGATCAGTTGCAACAATCTGTTGCGATCGGGAGTGATCGATTCCGCCTCCTTGAGACTTTCGCGGGCCCTGGACCCGTTTCCCTGGGCATTGGCAACCCTCCACCTGCGGAGGAGGAGGGCGATCTTTTCGGCCGATTTCCATTTTTCCCCGGCACTCTCCTCCAGAAGGGTGGAGGCCTGATCGAGTTTCCCCTCGGCCAGGAGCAGGTCGAGAAGAAACAGCAGGGTCTCGCAGTGGTCGGGAAATCTCCGGTGCAGATCCAGGGCGGCCGCCAGAACCTTGTGCAGAGCCGCCCAGTGCTTGGCCGCCTCCTTGAGGTCGTTCAATGCCTCCTGGGGGCGCTTGCCCAACGCCCAGGCCCGGCAGCGAACCAGGAAGGCGGCCGGGTTCCCGGCCTCCGTCTCGATGAAATTCGAGGTGCAGATCCGGATCTCCTGATGGAGGCGGTCCTCGAAGGCGAGGGCCGTTTCGTAACAGGGGATCGCCTTATCGAGATGGCCTTTCCGGCCATATTCGGTCCCCAGGATCAGGATGATCTGGGCGTTTTCGGGGTTTTTTTGCGCTATATCTTCCAGACCCTGGAGAAACTTCTCATGGCCCGATTCGGCCTTCTCGATCGCCCGCTGAAACCATTTGGCCGCTTCCAGGTCCTTGCCGTTGACCGCGCACAAGGATCCGAGAACCCCGCACACCACCGGGTCGCCGGGATGGGTACGGGCCATTGCGCGGAGACTGATCAGAATGCGGGAACTCAACAGGATATCGAGGCGGAACGCCTTCTGGAATGCCTCACAGGCCGCGTGGGTCTCTTCCCTCATTTCCAGGGCCCGGCCAAGCTGGAACCACCCCTGGGCCGATGGAGAGGGACAGGCCTGGATCCTCTTCAACGACTCGGCTACCTGGTCGGCCACCCGGGGAGTACAGTCGAGAAGTTCGCCCAGCATCTGGACCGCCTTTTTCCCCTCTCCCTTTTCATGAAGAATCGTCGCCATGGCGAGCGGGATGGAGGGGATGGTGGGGTTCAGACTGCACAACTTTTCCAGGTTCTGAAGGATGGTCTCTCCCTGATCCGGATCCTGGCGCCAGGCTTCCAGGAAGGCGGTGATCCCCTCTTCGATATGCCCAAGGCCCAGGGCAACGATTCCCAGCGCGAGATGGGCGCCGCCTATCGTGTTGTCGATCCGGATAAGGGATTGGATCCGTTCCCGGACCATGCCGGCGAGCTCCTTGTCGCTCTGAAAAGCGGAAAGATACATCCGGGCGGCATTGGAGAGCTCGCCCAGTTCCATCAATGCGGTTCCCATGTCGATCCGGAATCCGGCGGTTGATTCGTCGTCCGCGATGCCCAGCGTCTCCTTTCCCAGGGTCAGGATCCGCTGGAAAAACCGGCCCACCAGGTAGGCGGTGGAGAGCCCTCTGCGGGCGTCGATGTTGTCGGGAAACTTGCTCACGGCGGCGGTGAAGAACTTCAGGATGCGGGGGAAGATCTTCGGATCGTGGTTCCGGATCTCCTGGAGTATGGTGGTGGCAGATCGGAAATCGCGCCGCCGGATGGCCATTTCCACCAGCGCGTACCTGGGTGCCGTGGCATCGGGATTGGTTGCGGAAATCCGCCGGATCCCCGCCTCGACCTCCCTGTGCCGTTCCGGCCACTTCCTGATCATCCGGACCAATCGTTCCAGGGCTTCCTGGGGGTTGCCGGCCGCGGCGGTGGCCATGGCCCGGCCGAACCAAACGGCATCCTGGTGAATTCCGGCGGGGAGGAGATGGTCGAAGATCTCCAAGGACCGGGCTCCCAGCTCCCGGCTCCGGGAGGAGAGATCGGAGAGAAGATGGAGGAATTCCGGAGCGAGTTCCGGGGCCCGTTTGACCAGGATGGCCAGTTCCCGGAGAGCTTCGGGCAGTTTGTCGCCCGCCGCCAATGCCTCCGCCATTCCCAGGCGCAGGCGATGATCCTCTGGACGTTGCTGGAGGAGTTTGCGGAACAGTTCCAGGAACTCGGGATCCTGTTCCGACCGGATCCTGAGGATATGGCGAAGAACGATCCCTCCTTTTTCCGGCTCCCCATTCCGGAAGAGAAGTTCCGCGAGGATCCTCTGGGCCCCCGCCGAGTTCCGGTTCTTGTCAACAAAACCCCGCAAACGGGAAATGATCATCGAGTCGTGGGACTTCTCCCGGGTCATCAGGGTATGAAACAGGGTCATCGCCATCTCCGCCTTGTCCTGGTTGAGGCGGATATCGGCGAGCTTCAGGTAGGCGGCCGGGGAGTCGGGCCGCGCCTGGATCACCTCTTCGTAGGCCTGAGCGAGACGATCGACCTCCGCCTCTTCCCTGGAACGTTCGATCCATTCCATCGCTTCGTTGGTGCGTCCGAATTTCAGAAAGAGATGGGCGATCAGGAGGGCGGTTTCGGGATCGAAGCTGATCTTCAGACATCTCTCCAGAAGCTGGATCGACTCCCTGATGTAATGCCCCTGATCGGTCAGGGCCCGGACCCGGTCGAGCGTTTCCCTCATGCACCCGGAGAAGGCCGATGCCTGCAGGTGTATCCATCGAATGGCGTGATGGTCCTTTCCCTTGTCGATCAACGATTGCAGGCGGGGAACGAGGATCTCCGCGGCCGATGGTTCCAGTTCAATGACCAGGGAGAATTCCTGAACGGCCCGATCGATCTGGTCAAAATCGCAGTACAGTTCCCCCAGGTCGATCCGGAGTTCAAGGTTCCGGTAGTCGGTCGCCAGCAGCGCCTCGAATCTTCTGGCGACATTCTCCTTTTCATTGGGGTTTCTTGCCAGGATGATCCGGTAAATCTCCAACGCCTCCTGGACCTTGCCCAGGCTTTCCGCGGCCAGGGCGGCAAGATAGGCGGAGAGCAAATATTTTGGATGCAGGTGCTGGGATGGATCTTTCGGGATCGATTGGTGAAACCGGGTTCGGTAGCGATCCTCCAAACCCTTCCGGGTATCGGTCGGGATGGACTCGAGATGGCTCAACCCTTCGGACAGCTCACCCCGTTGGATGCTCCCCTCCGCCTCGATGAGATGAATGGGCCAGTGGTTGTCGCGCGGGATCCGCAGTTGATCCACCAGGATATGGATTTCCTGGCTGGCCGATGGATCGACCTTGAAAGCCTGGCGAAGGACCTCCGCGGCCCGCTCCATCCGGTCTTCTTCCATCAAGAATGCGGCCAGGTGCAGGGCGGAACCGAGATGATCGGGGTGGGAGTGGAGGTACCGGTCCAGGGACTCGATGGCCCGGTCGGTTTTCCCGCGATCCCGGAGCCGGAACGCCTTCTGAACGGGATCGCCTTGCAGGCGATTGGAAAGGTTATCCAGTACGCCCATTTCTCACCTGATGTATTCCCTTTAAAATCGATTCACGGACGAACGCCGGCATGGATAACGCCCTCGGATGCCCCGACCTTCAATATAAATACGCAGGAATCGATTTCAACCCGGAGAGGGGAAGAAATCAGCCGGATCGGGGTTTCAAATTCGTGATCAGATGAGGCATGCCGGGGAAATTTACATTCCCGCGCGGATCTGCTATTAACATCTTTTCCGAACCGGAAAATATTTCCCAACTGGGGAGGAGGGGGGCGTATGTTGCGGCTTCTCACCACAACCCTTCTGGGCCTCACCCTTGTGAGTTCCGGCGCGATGCTGGCGGCCAATGGGGAGGCCGAAGAGTTCGTTCAGAGAAGAGCCCAGATCCTGCGTGAAATCGGCGCCGGGGTCTTGCTGGTCCGCAATAGTGCCGACCGGGGCGAGGTCGCATTCCAGGGGAACCGCGACTTTCTGTATCTCACCGGGATCAACGAGACCGAGGGGGTCCTGCTGATGGCCCCCCGGGGGGCGCGTGTCCGCGGTTCGGGATCCGATTACTTCGGTAGCCCGCTGCATCGAGAAATCCTGTTCCTGGCCGAGATCGGCGAACGGGAACGCCGCTGGAACGGCCCGAAAATCGGCCCGGGGCGGGAGGCCGCGGAGATCTCGGGGGTGGAGGCGGTGTTCCCCCTGCGCCTCCTGGATCGGGTCCTTGCCGATACCTTTTCCACCGCCAACATTTTGCATTTCTCCGCGGCGTCGTCCCCCCGCCTGGACGGACCGTTGAACGGCAATCTCCGTTTTCTGGAAAACCTCCGGAAGCGGTTCTTCTGGTTGGAGGTGCGCGACGCCGGGCGGTTGATCCATTCCCTGCGGATGGTGAAGAGTCCCGCCGAGGTCGCCAAGATCCAGAAGGCGGTCGACCTGGCCGGCGAGGGAATATGGGAAGTCCTCAAGCAGGCGGCGCCGGGAATCCTTGAATCGGAAGTGGAGGGGATTCTCGGGAAGATGTTCCTGAGCCGGGGGGCCAGGTTCTCCTTTGACCCGATCGTGGCCAGCGGCGGGAATTCCACCATCCTGCATTATCGGGCGAATCGGGATCGGTTGCAGGACGGGGAGTTGGTGGTCCTCGACATTGGCGCGAGCGTGGACCATTACGCCAGCGATATCACCCGCACCTTTCCGGTTTCCGGTACATTTTCTCCGCGCCAGGCGGAAATTTACCGCCTGGTCTTGAAGGCGCAACGGGCGGGGATCGGCGCGGTGCGTCCGGGCGTGACCCTCTCCGAGATCCACCAGGTTGCCTTCCAGATCATTCAGGAGGCGGGTTACGGCGAGTTCGTTGTCCACGGTACCAGCCATCATCTTGGCCTCGATGTTCACGATGTCGGAAACATTCATATTCCTCTCAGCGCCGGGGCGGTGATCACCGTCGAGCCGGGGATCTATCTTCCGGAGGAAAATCTGGGAGTGCGCATCGAGGATGACATCCTGGTCACCGAATCGGGGAACCGGGTACTCAGCGATGCCATTCCGAGAGAACTCGAGGCGATCGAGTCGGCCATGTCCCGGTGACTTCCCGACGGGTGATCCGGGTGAAGGGTGCCCGGCAACACAACCTGAAGGGGATCAATTTCACCATTCCGCTGAACCGTTTGACCGTGGTCACCGGAGTGAGCGGTTCCGGCAAGTCGAGCCTGGCCTTCGACACCCTGTACGCCGAAGGCCAGCGCCGGTACATCGAGAGTTTCTCCACCTACGCCCGCCAGTTTCTCGATCGGATGGACAAACCGGAAGCCGAGTCGATACAGGGAATCCCGGCCGCGATCGCGATCGATCAGAAGGAGCCGGTCAAAACCTCCCGGTCCACGGTCGGGACCATGACCGAGGTGAACGATTTCCTGAAACTGTTGTTCGCCCGGTTCGGTGTTCTCCACTGCAGCGGCTGCGGCGATCCGGTGAAACGGGATACCCCGCAGAGCCTGTGGGAGCGCATTGAGGGGCTGGCCGAGGGTACCCGGCTGGAGATCACCTTTCCCGCCGGCCGGGAGGGGCAGCCCCTATCCGGGACCGACCTCGCCGGGCTGGAGCGTCTGGGGTTCCATCGGGCCTGGACCCGGGAGGGCGGAATCCCCCTCCGTGACCTGCTGGGCCGGGAGGATCGAGAGGGTCGGTTCGAGATCCTGGCCGACCGGCTGGTCCTGCGCCGGCGGGAAAGGTCCCGGGTGATCGATTCCCTGGAACAGGCGATCCATTTCGGATTGGGAAGGGGAACCCTCCATGTCGGGGAAACCGATGAGATCCCTTTCAGTTCCCTCCGGCGATGTGCCCGCTGCGACCTGACCTACCGGAAGCCGGTTCCGAGCCTGTTCTCCTTCAACCATCCTCTGGGCGCCTGTGATCAGTGCAAGGGTTTCGGCCGGACCATAGAGATCGATATCGACAGGGTCATTCCCGATCCTTCCCGCACCCTCGCCGGGCACGCCATCAAGCCCTGGAGCACCCAATCCTACCGCCGTGAGTACCGCGCCTTGCTGCGGTTTTGCCGCCGTCAGGCGATCCCGATCGATCGGCCCTTTTCGGCCCTTCCGGAAGGCGCCCGCCGGCAGATCATCTCGGGCACCAAGGATTTCTCCGGCGTCCTTGGATATTTCCGCTGGCTGGGGCGGCGGGTTTACAGGATGCACATCCGGGTTCTTCTGTCGCGGTACCGCGGATATCGCCGGTGCGAGGCCTGCCGCGGGCGCCGTCTCCAGAAGGAAGGGCTCCTGTACCGGATCGGAGGCCAAACCATTGCCGATCTCTGGGGGAAGAGCATCACCGCCTGCCGCCGGTTCTTCGAGGAATGGGACATGGGGCCGGGCGCGGCGGAGGCGGAACAGCAACTCCTGTCCGGGATCCGCGCGCGGTTACGATATCTGGAGGACGTCGGGTTGGGCTACCTGACCCTGGATCGTTCCACGCGGACCCTGTCGGGAGGAGAGGTGCAGAGGGTGAGCCTGACCACCGCGCTCGGCTCTTCCCTGGTGAACACCCTGTACGTTCTCGACGAGCCGAGCATCGGGCTTCATCCGCGTGACAATGATCGCTTGTTGCGGATTCTGCGCTCGCTCCGCGACCGCCGCAACACCGTCGTGGTGGTGGAACATGATCCCGCGGTGATCCGGGCGGCCGACCGGATTCTCGATCTGGGCCCGGGGGCGGGGGAGGCGGGCGGCAAGATCGTTTATTCGGGTGGTTACAAGGGATTGCTGAATTGCCGGAAATCGCTGACCGGCCAGTACCTGTCGGGCGCGAGAACCATCCCGGTGCCGGCCGTGCGGCGAACGCCGGTGCCGGGACGGGAGGTGATCCTGCGGGGGGTGGAATGCAATAACCTGAAGGGGATCGATGTCCGGATTCCCCTCGGCCTTTTCGTCTGCGTGACCGGGGTGTCGGGTTCGGGAAAGAGCACCCTGGTGGAAGAGGTCCTGCACAAGGTGCTCACCGGAAAGGGCAGGGAGTCCATCGGGGATGGACGATGGTGCCGTGCAGTCGAAGGGAGGGAGAACGCCGGGGAGGTCGTCCTGGTCGACCAGGCCCCGATCGGCAGGAC